>JBJONS010000501.1:0-3419 GCA_046051725.1 Pseudomonadota bacterium
CGTGCAGCGGCGCCTCTGGCCATCCGGCCTGGGCCAGCGCCGCGTCGGCCACCGCGGCCCAGGCCCGCAGCCCCGCCGGGCTCGGGTGCAGATCATCGACGAACTGCGGGCGGATCTCGCCCGCCTCGGACATCGCCGGACAGCTCGCGGCCAGCGGCAGCCCGAGGTGGGCGGCCACCGCAGCCTGGGCGTCAAAGTACGGCGCCCAGACGGGGTTGGGCCGCGGGTTGCGCAGCATCGCGGTGCTGCAGGGCGCGAAGAACAGCACGCCGATCCCGCGCGCCGCCGCGTCTTGGGCGATGGCTGCGAGGTTCTCGGCGTAGGTGCCCAGCGGGACCCGGCGGCTGCCCTCGGTCGGCCAGCTGCCGTCCTCGGGCCAGCGGATCACCCGCCCGCGCTCGCCGCCCCGCGCCTTGTCGACGCCCTCGGCCAGCAGCACGAACAGCCGGCTGCGCGAGAGCGGGTGGCGCTCAAAAAGCGCCCGGGTGCGGAGGAGATCGACGTCGCGGAAGTGATCGAAGGTGCTGTCGCTCCACAGGTTGCCGAGCAGGAGCAGCGTGGGCTCGAGCGCCCAGCCCTGCTCGTCGAGCAGCAGGCGGGTCTGCTCGGTCGAGTAGCCGGGGATGGCGCCGTTGACGATGTCCACGTCGATCTGTCGCGCGCGGAGCCGCCGCTCGAGCTGGGCCGCCAAGGTCTGGTCGTCGGCGACCCCGTGCCCAAAAAAGCTGCTGTCGCCCAGCACCAAGATCCGCGCGCGGCCGGCGGGACGGGGGAGCGGCGGCGGCTCGCCCCGGAGCCCCATCGCGTTGATCGTGGCCTTCTGCTCAACGTTCTGGCGGACACCCTCGCCCATGCCCCACAGGCGGGTCGGGTGCCCGACCATGACCACCGCCGCGCTGTCCCGGCCCTGCCAGCGGGGCGCCACCGCCGGCAGGCCCCGCGCCGCCAGCTCGGCGACCGCGAAGAACACCACGGTCACGGCGAGGCCCATCAGCAGCTTGGCGCCCCACGACGGCCCGCCGCCCCCGCGGGCGGCCCTCACGCTGCGTCCACCTGCAGGCGGCCGCCGACCAAGCGGGCCGCGACCGCGCCGCTGCCGACCGCCAGCCGAAGCGCGCCGCCGGCGCCAACCTGAACCTCGACCACCGGCAGGCCGCCGCTGGGCGCGGCCGCGAGCAGGGCCACCCCGCCGCAGCCCCCGGGCAGCGCGTCGGCGAAGGCGGCGATCTCGGCTGCTTCGACGCCGAGGATCAGCACGCAGACCCGCTCGGCGCCGCCCGCCCGCAGCGCGCTCGCCGCGGCGGCGAGCTGGGCCGGGCGCAGGCCCTCGACCCGGTAGACCGGCCCGCCCTGCACCAGCGGCAGGCTGCGGGCCACCGGCGCGACCACGAGCACGCGCCGGCGGTCAGCGAGGGCGTCGAGCAGCGCGGCGGTCAGCGCGTCGTGCACCGCGGCGGGCGCCACCCACGCGGCGAGGCCATCGCTCGGCGAGGGCAGCGCGGGGTGCAGCAGCCCCGGCTCGGGCGCCGGCCGCAGCGCGCTTCGGGCCGCGGTGGCCGCGGGCCCCGCAGGCGCCGCGTCCCCCCGGCCCCGCCCCCAGAGCGCGACGCCGACCGCCAGGGCGATGAGGGCGCCGCCGCCTCCGACCCACAGCAGCCCGCCCAGGCCCGTGTCGGGGGCCGCCTCTTCTTCGCCGAAGGGAGCGGCCGCCACGTTCTTCCCGGTGGTCGGCACGCCGGCGCCCACCTGCTGGGGCCCCCCGTCGGTCACCGGCCCGCCGCGCTGGGCCCCGTCGCCGATCGGCGAGGGCATGCCCTCGATCGGCGCCGCGGCCGCCCCATCGACCGGCGGCGTGTCGAGCGTGCCCGCGCCGGGCTCGGTGCGCGGGGCCCCCACCGGTGCGCCCGGCGCGGGGGCCGTGGGCGCGCCCGGGCTCGGCGGCGTCACGGTGGGATCCCCGAGGACATCGCCGGGAGGCGGCTCGGTCGGGCCGCCGGCCGGATCTTGGGCCCAGGCGGTCGGGGCGGCGAGCGCCCCGGCGCAGAGCAGCGCACCGGCGGCGATCAAGAGGGAGCAGCGGCCCAGCAGACCGCGCGGTTCGGGGCTCATGGGGACTCCGCAGCGGGGGGCGCGACGACGAAGCCGCCGTCCGGCGCGATGTGCAGGGCGACCTCTTGGCCGCGAAAAGTGCAGGTGGAGGGCGCGCCGAGCCGCAGGCGCATCGCGGTCTCGACCGGGCCGGCCTCGGCGCAGAGGAGCAGCCCGCCGACCGACTCGGGCAGCTGGTCGGAGAAGGCCCGCGCGCGGGCGGCGGGCTCGCCCTGCACCACAACGGCGACGGGCAGGCCACCATCGGCGAGGAGGAGCTCGGCGAGGTCGCCGAGGCGGGCCGGCTCGCGCGTGGACGACAGGTAGACCTCGCCGGCGACCGCCGGCGGCGGGGCGCCGTCCGGCTGCAGCAGGATCACCCGGTGGCGCCGGGCCAGCGCCCGCAGCACCCCGGGGAGCGCGCGCGCCTCGTCGGCGGGATCGACGACCAGCACGCCGATCCCCTCGCTGAACGGCGGGCTGTGCGGGCCGAGCCAGCCGCCCTCGGGCAGCAGCGCGCAGCCCTTGGGATCCAAGCTGCCGAGGGCCGCCGGCGCCGCCGACGGGCGCCGCCGGCCCCAGAGGGCGAGCCCGACCAGCGTGAGGATGCCCAGCCCGAGAGCGATGATGAGCGCGGTGTTGTCTTGGGTGTAGGTGGTGTCGGACGACCCCACGCCGGCCGGCGGCGCGAGGCCCTGCCCGCCGACGCCGCCCACGCCCCGCACCGCACCGCCGTTGGGGCCCACCCCGCCGCCGGCGACCTTGCCCTCGGCCACGAGGCGATCGCCGCTGACGCTGACATCGAGGTCGCGCGGCCCGGCGCCCTCGGGGAAGGCCGGGGACACGGTGGTCCAGGTCTTGCCGCCGGCTTGGACCGTGACCTTCATCTCGCCGCCCGACGCGATGGTCGTGCCGGCGAAGGTGCCGTCGCCCTCGATCACGTCGGGCTGCTTGCCGTCGTCGCGCAGCGGCAGCGTGGTCTGGTGGCCGCCGTCGTCGAGCAGCACGACGGGGTCGGTCAGCGGCGTGTCGGAGACGAGGCGGATCGTGAGCCCGCTGGCGCCCCACGCGGGCCCGCTGAGGAGCAGGAGCAGCGGGCCGCAGCGCAAGGCGGACCGTTGGTGGCGGAGCAAGGCGGACCTCCGGGGCGGGGGCTGGACCCCGGCGCAGTGTACCGCGGCGCGCCGCCCGCGCCTCCAGACCCACCGACAACACCGTACATCAAGCCCTCCTGACCGCGCGACGGGCGGGCTCCCCCGGCGGCGCGCCTGCGCCGCGGGCCGCGCGCCCGGCGGACCGCGGCGCGGGCGAAGCCCCCCCCCTGCGCGCCC
>JBJONS010000502.1:0-12182 GCA_046051725.1 Pseudomonadota bacterium
CGGCTGCACCAGCCCCACTACGGAGGTCACCCACGCACCGCGCCACCCACAAGACGCAGGCCCCCACACACGTTCGTCGACCACGCGCGGACCCTCGCAGCGGTGTCCCAAGATCGTGCCCGCGGCGGCGCTACGGTCTGCACCGCGGCACGGTCTCGTGGGACGCCCACACGGACCGGCCCTCCATGCCAGCCTGATTGACTCGACGCAGCGCTGCATGGACGACCACCCTGTCTCGCCGCACCGCTCAACCGCTGGGCCACCGCGCCGCGCCCGCAGTCCCCCGCCTCGGCCCGGCGCGCCCGGGCCGCCTCGCCCCAGGCCGCCCCTTCAGGCGCGGCGCCCTGCGGCCGCTTGGGGAGAGCCCGGCATCAGCGGCCCGGGGTGCGGCCGGCTTCGCGCGCTCATCGGACCGGCTTTCCCTGCAGGATCTGGTCCAGGCGTCCGCGCGCCGCCCGCCCGCCGGACGCGCGGCCGCGCCCTGCTCCGCGGTCCGCTGGCGCCGCGAGCGCGCGTCTATCCCTATTAAATGACGGCAATCTTGGCGGAGACCCCCGCCCCGTCGACAAAAGTTCACGCAACGCACACCTGCCGCTTGACCGACCCAGGAGCGAGGGCTATCCTCCTCGCATGTTCGTTCGTTCGACAAACAAACAAAGTGCAGCCCCCCTCCAGCGGCCCGCCGACGGCGCCGCCATGCGCTCGCACAACTTCGGCCTGGTCCTCCGCCAACTCATGCGCGACGAGATGGTCAACGAGGCCGAGCAGTCGCGCGCCGACCTCGCGCGGGTCACCGGCCTCGCGCGCAGCACCGTCAGCACCATCGTCAGCGCGCTCATCGACTCCGGGCTGATCTCTGAGGGCCCGGTGTCGGTCAGCCGCGGCGGCCGGCCGCCCATCGCCCTGCGCGTCGAGCGCGACCGCAAGCACCTCGTGGGCGTCGAGCTGGGCGCGAGCCACGCCACGGTCGTGCGCACCGACCTCCTGGGCGCCCTGCAAGCCCAGGCCAGCGCCGACCACCCGGTCCAGTCTGACCCCGCCGGCGCGATGGCCCTCGTCGCCCGCCTCGTGGCCGAGGTCTGCCCGCCGGCGCTGCGCGGGCGGGTGCTCGGCGTCGGGCTCGCGGTCCCCTCCCCGCTCGATCCGGCGCGCCCGGGCCTGCTCAGCGACCGCATCCTTCCGGCCTGGGCGGGCATCCGTCCGGGCGACCGCCTGGTCGACCTGCTCGGGCTGCCCGTCTTCATCGAGAACGACGCCAATCTCGGCGTGCTGGCCGAGAGCTGGTGGGGCTCGGGCGTCGGCCTCGACGACTTCGCCTACATCAAGGTCGCCACCGGCGTCGGCGCTGGCCTGTTCATCAACGGCGGCATCTACCGGGGCGCCTCGGGCCTCGCGGGTGAGATCGGCCACACGGCCATCGACCCGGCCGGCCCCCGGTGCCGCTGCGGCCTCAACGGCTGCCTCGAGGCCATGATCGGCTCGGGCGCGCTGAGCGAGCGGGCCCGGCAGCGCTTGGCCGCGCACCCCGACAGCCGCCTGGTGGCCGACGCGCTCGACCTGCCGCAGCTCATCGCCGCCGCTCAAGACGACGACAGCCTCGCCGCGCCGCTCATCGGCGAGGCGGGCCAGCACCTCGGCGTGGCGATCGCCAACTTGCTCAACCTGCTGAACCCCGGCGTGGTCGTGCTCGGCGGCACCTTGGCCACCGCAGGCGAGACCCTGCTGCGCCCGCTGCGGCAGACGATGGCCCGCCGCTCGCTGTTCACCTCGCTCGCCTCGACCCAGGTCCGGGTCAGCCCGCTCGGCGACCACGCCATCGCGCTTGGGGCCGCCGGACTCGTGCTGCACGAGGCGCTTGAAGAGCCAGAGCGCCTGCTCGCGCCGGTCCACGCCACCGCCGCACGCTGAGCGTCACGCCCCGCACATCTCCCCTCGTCCCCAGACTCCCACCCCGTGCCACCCACCTCCAAGGAGCCGCCATGAAGCCGACATCCACCCTGTTCACCCTCCTCACGTTCGGCCTCGGCCTGAGCCTCAGCGCCTGCGGCAGCAAGGCCCCGGACACCGGCGGCGAGGACGCGGGCGACGACGGCACCGCGGACGGCACCGCAGATGGCACCGCCGACGGCACCGCCGATGGGACGGACGGGACCGACGGAACGGACGGGACCGACGGAACGGACGGCACCGACGGGACCGATGGCACCGATGGCACGACCGACGGCACCGATGGCGGCACCGATGGCACGACCGACGGCGGCACCGACGGCGGCACCGACGGCGGCACCGACGGCGGCGCCGACGGCGGAGACCCCCTCCCGAACCTGCTCGCCAACCCTGGCTTCGAGGACGGCACCACGCTTGGCAGCTGGTTCATCTTCCCGGGCGACCTGATGAACTGGGCCGTGCTGACCAACGGCGACGGCATGTACCCCGACAGCGCGCCCTTCGCCGCCTACGAGGGCGACCGCGCCCTCAAGGTCTTCGGTCGGTACGACGGGGTCTACACCGAGACCCCCATCTACCAAGAGTTCCCGGCGACCGCGGGCCAGACCTATGTGTTCACCGGCTTCGCGTTCATGCACGGCCCCGACGCCATCGCCAGCGCCCAGACCGCGGCCACGCTCTGGCTCAAGTACTTCGACGACAGCTACATGTACTACGGGAACAGCGTCGCTGACGCCACCATCACCTTCGGCAGCACGACCGGCGTCTGGACCACGCTCCGCGTCGAGGGCACCGTGCCCACGGGCGCCACCAAGGTGCAGGCCGCCATCGAGTTCCTGCACTGCCAAGACGAGGTCGAGGGCGACTGCTATGACGGCGGCGGCGTGTACTTCGACGACCTGTCGCTGACCCTGCTCCCCGCGGCGCCCTAAGTCATGCCGCGCCCGACCCCCATCGCGTTTGCGGCCCTCGTCCTCCTGTTCGCCGGCGCGTCGCCCCGCGCCGCGGCTGGGGGCCTCGAGGTCAAGGTCGATGGGGGGCCGGGCGACCGCCGCCTGCTCGTCAACGGCGCGCCCTACTTCATCCACGGGATGAACTGGGGCTACACCCCCATTGGCGAGAACTACAGCTACAACCTGTGGGGCCAGAGCGACGCCTTTATCGAGGCGGCGCTGCGCAACGAGATGGCCCTGCTCAAGGCCGCCGGGGTCAACACCATCCGCCAGTTCCCCGGCGTGCCGCCCAAGTGGGTCACCTGGATCTACCAGAACTACGGCATCACCACGATGATCAACCCGCTGGTGGGGCGCTACGGCGTCAACGTCAGCGGGCGCTTCGTGCCGGTGGTCGACTACAGCGACCCCGCGCACCGGGCGGCGATCAAGGCCGAGACCCTCGCCGCGGTCGAGATGTACAAAGACACCGAGGGTGTGCTCTTCTACCTGCTCGGCAACGAGAACAACTATGGTCTCTCGTGGAAGAGCTTCGAGATCGAGGCCCTGCCCGAGGGGGAGCGCGAGGCGGCCAAGGCACGCCACCTCTACTCGCTGATGGGTGAGCTGGTCGACGCCATCCACGCCGCCGACCAGAGCCATCCCGTCGCCATCGCGAACGGTGACCTACAGTACCTCGACCTGATTGACGAGCTGGTGCCCAACCTCGACATCATGGGCAGCAACGTCTACCGTGGGCCCTCGGCGCGCGACCTCTACGCCCGGGTGGAAGAGACCCTCGGCGTCCCCTTCGTCTACACCGAGTTCGGAAGCGACGCCTACAACGCGCGCACCCAACGGGAAGACGGCGCGTCGCAGGCCGAGCTGCTGCGCGCCCAGTGGGAGGAGATCTACCTGCAGGCCCCCGGCAAGGGCGCGGTCGGCAACGCGATCGGCGGCTACGTCTTCCAGTGGGTCGACGGCTGGTGGAAGCACCTGCAAGAAGAGCGGCTGGACGTCCACGACACCACCGCGAGCTGGCCCAACGCAGGCTACGCCTTCGACCACGTCGAAGGCCAAAACAACATGAACGAAGAGTGGTTCGGCATCTGCGCGCTCGGCCCGAGCGGCCCCGACGGCCAGCTGAGCCTGCAGCCCCGGCCGGCCTACTACCTGCTGCGCGACGCCTTCCGCCTCGATCCCACCGATCCGAGCGTCGACGCCGCGGCGATCCGCGCCCACTTCAGCGGCCTCGACATCAGCGAGGCCCAGTCCCAGGCGGTCGCTGGCCAGCTCGCGCCGGCCATCGACGAGCTCAAGCGCATCCGCCTGACCCAGCTGCAGGTCGACATGTGGAGCATCGTCAGCTCCACCACCGACGAAGGTGGCGTCCAGCCCGCCGTCTTCGACCATATGGAGAACTTCTGGGTCGGGGCCGAGGCCACCCCGGTCAACGGCGTGCGGGCCGACATGCGCATGAGCATGTTGGGCAACACCCCCGACAACCGCATCGACCCCTTGTATTGGGAGGCCGCCGGCCAAGAGCGCTTCGCCCTCGACGAAGACGGCCAGCCGGTCGATCTGGGCCCGCTGCAGCGCACCCGCATCCACGACGCGGGCTTCGAGATCGACCGCTCGCTGGTCAACGTGAAGGGCTACTACCGCCAGGGCCACTTCCACTGGGGCTACGAGGGCGACTTCTTCGGCTTCTACCGCGAAGCAAACTACGGGCCGAACCCCGACATCTACCAGGCCCAAGTGCCGGTCGGCGTCGAGGTGAGCGGCAAGGGCGCCCTCTCGCCGCTGAAGTTGGCGATGGGGCCGCAGATCTACTGGGGCGCGAACCCCACCGCGATCGCGAAGCTGCGCGAGGACCTCGGCCCGGTCAAGCTCACCCTCACCCACCAAGAGGACCTCGCCCGCAGCGGCGTGGCGACCACGTCCAGCGCGATCAGCGAGCCGCGCCTGCGTCGCAGCGCGCTGGTGCTCGAGACCGGCGCCAACGGCGAGGGGCTGACCATCGGCGGCATCTGGGCGGGCAGCAACAAGGTGGGCCAGACCTTCCAGATGGCCCAGCCGGCCGCGGGCACAGACTCCTTCGGCGGCTCGGGTTTTGACGTGCTGACCGACGAGGTCCGCATGGCCGACACCTTCGGCTTCCGGGCCAAGTACGCGGGCAGCATCGGCCCGGTGAGCGCCTACATCCAGGGCGGTCAGCAGGGCCTCGTGGCCGACGCAGGCCCCGATCCAGTGCCGACCTTCACCGGCTGGCGCCTGAAACAATCGGGGCGCGGCAACCACCGGGCCGTGCTCGGCGGGCTGGCCCTCAACCTGGGCAACTTCCAGATCGCCCCCTCGGCGCTGTGGCAGCGCCCGCTGGCCGGCCCGCTGCCGATCATCGAGGCGGGGGTCGACGGGGCTTCGGGGCGCTACACCCCCGGGGTCACCCCGCGCAACTTCATCGACGACCCCTTCGTGGTGCGCGAGAACCGAGAGACCAAGGCGGTCGAGCTGCTGTTGGTCTACGACCCGACGCCGGGCTCGTGGATGTGGATGTGGGACAACTTCTCCCGCGAAGACGCCACCTTCTCGGCGGCGATCGATGGGGTGGTGCAGTGGCTGCCCACCTCGCAAGACAGCCACGTGGGCTTCACCCAAGACGGGCAGCTCTTCTCCTTCGACGCCGCCGCGCCGGGCGCCACCCTCTTCGACATCTCGGGCCACATCCACCTGCGCCCGATGGCCGACCTGCGCATGCGCCTCTCGGGCAGCGGGGGCACCAAGCAGAGCACCGGCGCCGACGCCCGCACGGTCACCGCGTGGGGCGGCACCTTCACCGGCTGGTACCGCAACGTCGCGCTGGACTCGACGCTCCGGGTCAACGACTGGGGCCCCTATGACTACCACCGCGACTTCAACCTGACCTTCCCGCTGCAGATCATCACCGATCTGAGCTGGAGCTGGCTGCGCCCCGACCTTGACCGCTCCCGTCCGCGCCTCGGCGTGCGGGGACAGTACCGCAACCTCGACCGCTTCTCGCCCGACGCCGCGACCTTCCCGCCCCAAGCCGGGGCGCTGCTCGGCACCCAGTGGGAGATCGGCACCTATGCCATGGTGGGGATCTAAAATGACGCGCCCGCCGTTGTCTTCGCATGCACGACACACCCGCGCGCTGTCCTTGCTCGCCGCGGCGGCCGCCACGGGCTGCAGCCTGCCCGCGCCGAAGTACAGCTACGGGGTAGCCCTGGGCGAGGTTGAGCTCCAGCTCATCGATCCCAACGAGGGCGTGCATCCGAGCGACGCCGTCCTGTTCGACCCCAACAACCCCTTCGCCGACGAGGGGGTCGCCGACGAGACCCGCTGGATCATCCAAGACGCGGGGTATTGGCCGGCGAGCTTCTACAGCTGGGCCACCGCGCTCGTCGCGCGCCCGAACGGCGAGAACCAGCTCTACACGGCGCTGGCCGCCCAGCAGATCTACGAGCGCCGCGCGGCCGACACCGCCCTGCTCTACCCCATCCGCGAGATCGCGATCAGCGGCTACCAGGCCGTCCTCGACCACTTCCCCGACGACGTGACCTACGACGCCACGGGCACCATCGCCTTCCCGGTCGCCCCGACCGCCTTCACCGGCATCGAGTCCCTCGGCGGCACGCCCGAGGGCTGGGTCAAGGTCGAGGGAGAGGACGGGACCGTCGCGCTGGTGCGCAGCCCGGGACATTCGACCGACGATACGGGAGATGGACAATGACCCGCCCGACGCTCTGCTCGACCAGCACCCGCACCCTCTGGCCGCTGGCCATCGCCCTGCTGGCCGCCTGCCGCGCCGACCCGGGCGCCCCGGCCTACCCCGCGGCCGACAGCGCCGGGGCCGACACCGGCCCGGGTCTGCCCCAGGGGCCCGACCCCTACGTCGAAGGTGAGCCCCGCCTCGATCTGGGCCTCTACTACGAGGGCGGCAGCTCTGAGCGCGTCGAGATCAACGATCTTGACACCCACTACTACATCTACGAGGGCACCTACGCCGAGCGGGTTGAACTTCAAGATGTGATCGAGGGCCGCGAAGCGGTCAAGCTCGAGGTCGCCGACAAGGGCTGGCTTGGCGGCGGCCTCACCTGGGACAGCCCCCGCGACCTCTCTGGCTGGGGCGTGCTCGCCGTGAGCCTGCGCTCCGGCGACGCCGGCATGAACAGCCTCGCCTTGCACATGCAGGCGGGCGCCGAGGCCGTCCGTCCGCTGGCCGACTACGGCTGGGTCGCCGACGGACAGTGGCACCACCTGCGCCTGCCCCTCGCCGACTTCGCCGCTGCTGGCGCCAACCTCGCAGCGGTGACCGGGCCCTATGTGCTGATCGGCGCGGGCGTCGCCCCGGGCGAGCAGCTCACCATCGACGACCTCTACATCGAGGAGGGCTGAGCCATGCGACCCGCCCGCCGCGCGGCCTCCGCGCTGACCATGGCCTGCCGCGGCGCGCTCTCGGCCTGTGCGCTCTCGGCCTGCGTGCCCCCGCCGGCCGACGAGGCCCTCACCCCGCTCGGTCAGCTCTCGTTGGTCTGGTCGGACGAATTCGACGGCGCGGCGGGGTCTCCGGTCGACCCCGAGCGCTGGACCCACGACGTGGGCGGTGATGGCTGGGGCAACAACCAGCTCGAGCACAACACCGACCGCACCGAGAACGTGCGCCAGGACGGTGAAGGCCGCCTGATCATCGAGGCCCTGATCGAGGAGTACCAGGGCAACGCCTACACCTCGGGGCGCATCCTGACCAAGGGGCGGTTCACCGTCCAGACGGGGCGGGTCGAGGCCCGAATCAAGCTGCCGGTGGGCAGCGGGCTCTGGCCCGCCTTCTGGATGCTCGGGGCCGACATCGACGCGGTGAGCTGGCCGGCCTGCGGCGAGATCGACGTGCTCGAGATGCGCGGAGAGGAGCCCTACACCGCGCTCGGCACGGTGCACGGGCCCGGCTACTCGGGCGCCGACGGCATCAGCGGCGAGTACACGCTGCGCAACGGCACCTTCGCCGACGACTTCCATGACTTCGCGGTCGACATCGACCCGGGGCACATCGCCTGGATGATCGACGGCGAGGTCTTTCACACTGTGACCACCGGCGACCTGCCCGATGGGGCCGCCTGGGCCTTCGACCGCCCCTTCTTCTTGCTGATCAACCTCGCGGTGGGGGGCAACTTCGTCGGGGCCCTCGACGAGAGCGCCCTGCCTGCGCGCGTCGAAGTCGAGCACGTGCGGGTCTACGAGCGGGCGCAGTGAGCTCGGCGCGCCACCTGGGCCTGGCCGCGCTGGCGCTCGGCGCCGCCGCCTGCCGGCCGCCGATCGAGGCGCCGCCGGGCACCCTGGTCGTGGTCAAAGAGCTGCAGGCCACCTGGGTCGAGAACTTCAACCCCTTCTCGGCCGGCGGGGGTGCGCGCTGGCCCACCCAAGCCGGCGTCTACGAGCCGCTGTTCATCTACAACAGCGCGCAGGGCGAGTTTGTCCCTGCCCTCGCCACCGCCTGGGAGTGGATCGAGGGCGGCGCGACCCTCGCCCTGACCCTGCGCGAGGGCGTCCGGTGGAGCGACGGGGCGCCCCTGACCGCGTCCGACGTGGCCTACACCTTCCGGCTCATCCAGCGCGAGCCTGCGCTCGACAGCCAGGGCCTCGGCCCCCGGATCCGCGAGGTCGTGGTGGTCGACGAGCACACCGTCCACCTGCGGCTGCTGGCGCCGTTCAGCCCCGCGCTCGGGCGGGTCGCCCAGGTGCCGATCGTGCCGGCCCACATCTGGGAGGGCGTGGCCGACCCTGCCGGCTGGAACAACCCAGCCCCGGTCGCCAGCGGCCCCTTCACCGAGGTGCTGCGCTTTGAGACCCAGGTCTTCGATCTCGGACGCAACCCCCACCACTGGGACCCCGCCGCCGCCGCGGGGGTCGAGCGCCTGCGCATGCCAGCCATGTCGGGGAACGATCAGGCGAACGTCGCGCTCATCCACGGCGAGATCGACTGGTGTGGCACCTTCATCCCCGCGGTCGACCGGGTCTTCGTCTCCCGTGACCGCGCGCACCACGTCGACTGGTCGCCGCCGACCGGGTCGACCATCTTCCTCTACGCGAACGCCGCGCAGGCCCCCTTCGACGACGCCCGGGTGCGCAAGGCGCTGAGCCTCGCCATCGATCGCGACCAGCTCGTGCGCCTCGCGATGCATGGCACCACCCACGGCAGCGACGGCACCGGGCTCTCGGACAAGCATGACGCCTGGCGCGATCCCGAGGCCTTGGCCTTGGGCGACTGGGTGGCCCACGATCCTGCGCGGGCGGCCGCCCTGCTCGACGAGGCCGGCTGGCGCGTCGGCGAAGATGGCCTGCGGCGCGACGCTGCGGGCGAGGTGCTGCGGGCCGAGCTCGAGGTGGTCAGCGGCTGGTCGGACTGGCTGCGGGCCGCCCAGGTGATCTCGGTGCAGCTGCGGGCCGTCGGCGTCGACGCGCCGGTGCGCGCCCGCGACTTCGGCGCCTGGATGGACGGTCTGTCCCGCGGGAATTTCCGGCTCTCGTTCGGCTGGTCGGGCGACGGGCCGACCCCCTACGATCTCTACGCCGGGCTCTTGGGCAGCGCGGCGCTGCGCCCGGTGGGCGAGCCTGCCGCGAGCCAGTGGCACCGCCTCGCCGACCCCGAGAGCGACGTCCTGCTCACCGCTTTTGAGCAAGCCACCGATCCTGGCGAGCAGCGGCGCCTCGCTGCCGGGCTGCAGCGGCGCTTCGCGACCCTCGCCCCGGCCATCCCGCTGTTCCCGAGCCCGAGCTGGGGGCAGGCCAACACGACCCGCATCGAGGGCTTCCCCTCCGCGGCCGACCCCTACGCGCTGCTCTCACCCCACGCCTCGCCCGAGTCGCTGCTGGTGCTGCGCCGCCTGCGCGCCCGCCCCCCTGCGGGGGATGGCACATGAGCGCCCCTCCTCCCTCCACTGGGGTGCTGCGCGCCCTGGCCCGACGCGCGGCCTTCTACGCCCTCGCTGGCTGGGTCGCGCTCACGCTCAACTTCCTGATCCCCCGCCTGATGCCCGGTGACCCCGCCGCGGCGCTGTTCGCCCGGCTGCAGGGCCAGCTGCAGCCCGAGGCCATGGCCGCGCTGCGCCTGACGCTGGGCCTGTCCGACGCGCCGCTGTGGCGCCAGTACATCGACTACATCGGCAACCTCGCCCAGGGTGAGCTGGGGCGCAGCGTGGCCTTCTACCCAGCCCCGGTGACCGAGGTCATCGGCAGCGGCCTGTTGTGGACGGGCTTCTTGGCCGGCGGAGCCCTGATCATCGCCTTCACCCTCGGGGCGGGCCTCGGCGCCCTGGCCGCCTGGCGGCGCGGCGGCTGGCTCGACCGGATCGGGCCGCCGCTGCTCTCGTTGATCGGCGCCTTCCCCTATTTTTGGGTGGCGATGGCCGCGGCCTGGCTGCTCGGCTTTCAGGCGGGGTGGTTCCCGCTGCGCCACGCCTGGGACCCCGGCCTCAGCCCCAGCCTGAGCTGGACTTTTGTCGAGAGCGTCATCAGCCACGCCATTCTGCCCGCATCGACGATGGTGGTGGCGAGCCTGGGCGGCTGGGCCTTGGGCATGCGCAACACGACCATCGCGGTGCTCGGCGAAGACTACATCCTCTACGCGCGGGCCCGGGGCCTGTCTCCCGCCCGGGTCTTCGTCCACCACGCCCTGCGCAACGCCGCGCTGCCCAACCTGACCAGCTTTGGCATGGCCCTGGGCTTTGTGTTGTCAGGCGCGCTGCTCACCGAGATCGTGTTCGCCTACCCGGGCCAGGGCTACCTGCTGATCACCGCGGTGCGCGCCCAAGACCACCCGCTGATGCAGGGCCTCTTCCTCACCATCACCCTGGCGGTGCTGGGCGCCAACTTCGCAGTGGACGCGCTGACGGCCCTGCTCGACCCCCGGGTGCGGCGATGAGGCTGCTGACCACGCTCTTGCGCCACCCCACGGCGCGCCTCGGTCTCGGGCTGCTCGGCCTGATCGCGCTGGCAGCGGTGCTGGGCCCGGCCCTCTGCCCCGACCCGCAAGCGTGGCTGGCCGACCCCTTGCAGCCCCCGAGCTGGGGCCACCCCTTCGGCACCACCGGCATGGGGCAGGACGTGCTGGCCCAGACCCTCGCTGGCGCGCGCCCGACCCTGCTGGTCGGCTTCGTCACCGGCGCCTTGGTGGTCGGGGTGGGCGCGCTGATCGGCGGCGCGGCGGGCTACCTCGGGGGCAAGGCCGACGAGGCGCTCAGCCTGCTCATCAACGTCTCGCTGGTGATGCCCGGGCTGCCCCTGATGGTCGTGCTGGCCGCCTTTTTGCCGCCGGGGCTGCTGAGCATGACCGTGGTGATGGTGCTCACTGGCTGGGCCTGGACGGCCCGGGTGCTGCGGGCCCAGGTGCTCAGCCTGCGCCAGCGCGACTACGTCGCCGCGGCGATCGTCGCCGGAGAGCCCGGCTGCCGCGTGCTCTTGGTCGAGATCTTGCCGAACATGGCCTCGCTGCTCGCCAGCGCCTGGATCGGCGCCACCCTCTACGCGATCGGCGCCCAGGTGGGGCTTGAGTTCCTTGGCTTGGGTGATCTGAACGCGGTGAGCTGGGGCACCAACCTGTATTGGGCCACCAACGACGCGGCCCTGCTGACCGGCTCGTGGTGGACCTTCCTGCCCACCGGCTGCGGGGTCGCGCTCACCGGCTTTGCGCTGAGCCTCGTCAACTTCGGCCTTGACGAGATCACCAGCCCGCGCCTCGCCGCCGCCGCCGGCGGGTCTGGGCCGCCCCAGGCCACCCCCGTCCTGCACCTCGGCCCGGAGGCGCCCGATGCCTGAGCCCCTGCTCTCGATCCGCGGCCTGCAGGTGCGCTATGGCCGGCCCCCGGCCGGCGCGGTGGCGGTCGACGGCCTCGACCTCGATCTGATGCCCGGCGAGCGCCTCGGCCTGGTCGGAGAGTCGGGCAGCGGAAAATCCACCGCCGCGCTCGCCGCCCTGCGCCTGCTGCCGCCCCCGGCGGTGATCACTGGGGGGTCTGTGCGTTTTGACGGCGACGAGCTGCTGCGGTGGGATGAGGCCCGGTTGCGCCGCTTCTGGTGGCGCGAGGCGGCGCTGGTGCCCCAGAGCGCGCTCAACGCGCTCAACCCGGTGCTGACCATCGGGGCCCACTTCGCCGAGACCTTCGAGGCCCACGGCCACACCGACCGCAAGGCCAACCTGCGCCGCGCCGAAGAGCTGCTCGCGCTCGTGGATCTTGACCCGGTGCACCTGCGCAGCTACGCCCACACGCTGTCGGGCGGCATGCGCCAGCG
>JBJONS010000503.1:0-4246 GCA_046051725.1 Pseudomonadota bacterium
AGCGCGTCGAGGGCCGCGACCAGGTCGCCGTGCAGGGGCGCGCGCAGGTCGTTGGCCTTCTCGACGTGGACAAAGGGCCGCACCAAGCCCGCCTTCTCAGAGAAGAAGCGGGCGGTGGGCGCGTGGCGGCCGGCGACCGGGTGGCCCAGGCGCGCGAGGCTGGCCAGGGCGGGGATGAGGCGGCCGTCGAGCAGCTCGACGCGCAGCAGGGCGTGGCCAGCGACCAAGCCGAGGCGGCGCCAGCGGGCACCCTCGGTGTGGCCGGCCTCGCCCGGATCACCGATGACCAGGACCACCGCGCGCTGGGCCCGGCCGAGCGCGCCCGAGATCCCTTCGCCGGGGCCGTCGTCGGTCCAGGGGCCGGTGAGGTTGCCGCCCTGCACGCTGATCCGGCGGAGGGGGACCCCCCGCTCCAGCAAGACCACCGCCTCGACCTCGGGCGTCTGGGGGAAGAGGTCGATCGCGTGCACCTGCTGGACGCGCAGGCCGTGGGCGGCGAGGCAGTCGAGGTCACGGGCCAGCGTCTCGGGGCCGCAGCTCACGTAGACCACGCGCGGCGCGATGCGGGCGATGCGGGCCAGGGCCGCCGGGTCGCTGCCCTTGCGGGCCGGGTTGAGCACCACGCAGTCAAAAGGCCCGAGCTTGCTCAGGTCTTGGTCCTCGACCTTGCCCTCGATGACCTTGACGTTGGCTGGGGCCACCGCCCGGGCCGAGGCGCAGGCGGTGGGCACCTCTTCGATCATCACGACCTCGTCGCGGCCGGGCGCCAACATCAGCGCGTAGGCGCCGACGCCCGCGTACAGGTCGAGCACGCGCTTGGCGTCGCCGACCAGCGCCTTGACCTTGGCGTGCAGGTCTTCGGCGGTGCGCGGGTCGACCTGGAAGAAGGCGCCGGGGTGCAGCTTGAGGCGGGTGTCGCCGATCTGCTCGTCGAGGCTGGCCTCGCCGGCGATCAGCCGCGGGCGGCTGCCCATCACCTTCTTGTGGTCGGGGTCGGCGCGGCTGACCGCCACCGACTTGAGCCCGGGCACGGCCTTGCGCAGCGCGTTGCCAAAGCCGCCCGGGAGCTGGGCCTCGTCGGCGGCGATGACCGCCTGCAGCTCACCCTTGGCGGCGGTGACCCGCAGGTCGAGGCTGTGCAGGCCGCGCAGGCCGGCGAGCGCGCCGAGCAGGGGCGGCAGGGCGGCGCGCAGGCCCTCGGCGAGCACCGGGCAGTCGGGCGTGTCGAGCACCGCGTGGCCGCTGCGGTCGTAGAGGCCGATGCGCACGCCGTCTTTGCGCGCCTCGAGCGGCAGCTTCAGCCGGTGGCGGTAGGCCTCGGTGTGCCGCGCCGGCGCGACCGCCGGAGCGGGCGGCAAGTGCGGGTAGCGGGCAAAGGCGGCGGAGAGGCGGGCCTGCTTGTGCGCGAGCTGCTCAGGGTAGGGCAGCGGCAGCAGCGGGCAGCCGGGGCAAGCGGGGTGGTGGCGGCAGTCCATCGGCGGGGGCTAACCGAGGACGGGCCGCCGGTCGCTGTCGGGGGCGCGCGGGCCCGGCTCAGGCGGCGGGCCGCGGCGGGCTGCCGGGCAGGCGCCAGGGGTCCTCGAGCACGCCCCGCACGACCTTGGCCAAAACACCGCCCTGGGCGCCGTCCATGTAGCGGTGGTCGATGGTCGCGCACAGCGTGAGCAGCGGCCGGGCGACCACCTGCCCGTCAACGACGTGGGGCGCCAGCTTCACCGCGCCCATCAGCACGTAGACCGGCGCGTGGGCGAAGGGGGTGGGCGGCGCAAAACCCTCATCCAGACCAAAGACGCCGACGTTGGTGATGACGCAGGCGCCGAAGGGGAAGGCCTCGAGGCCCAGCGCCGGCACGCTGATCCCCAGCACGCCGGTCAGGTAGCCGCTGACCGCCACCACCGGGCGGATGAGCCAGGTCGGCATCCAAGACAGCGGCCCCATCGACTTGTTGAAGGCCTCGTCTTTGCCCGCCGCGAGGCGCTCGGCCCGGCCGCGCAGCTCGCGGGCGACCTCGACCACGCTCTTCTTGTCGAAGTCGTCGATCTTGGCCTTGGCGAGGTTCTGGCCCTCTTCGAGCGCGATCAAGAAGCTGAGCGCGACGCCCTGGTGGCGCTGGTAGGTGCCGAGGCGGATCACGCCGTTGAGCCCCGGGGCCTGGGCGAAGGCCTCGGCCACCGCCTTGCCCACGAGGTGGGTCAGCGTGACCTTCTCGCCGCTCTGCGCGCGCACCGCGTCAATCCAGCGCAGGGCCTCGCTCACATCCACCGTGAGCTTGCCGTAGATGTTGCCCTCGCGCGGCGGCGCCCAGGTCGCGATGGCCAGCTTGCGGCGGAGCCCGTTGGGCGTGGGGACGAGCGCGGACATGGGGACCTCCAGGGGGAGGAGGCTACATGTCGGCGGAGTCCGGGATGTCGGTCTGTTCGTAAAGATCGTCCAGGGCCAGCATGAGGCCCGGTTGGTGTAGGCGGAGGGCGCCCGTCGTATAGCGCTCCGCGTCTGTTGCATCACGTCGCCAAACTTCGACCAGCCGATGTTCGGTGTGGATGACAATGTAGGCTTCGAGAGACCGAATGGACCGATAGCTCTCTACTTTCGTGATGGTGTCGCGGAGTTGGCTCGACGGCGAGACGATCTCCACGAGGATGGTTGGGTTCTGCAAGCGCGTTGGCGAGCCCTTGATGCTGACCCAATCCGGAGCACCGCACACGACTGTGACGTCTGGAAGGGTGTAGTCGTCGCCTGCCGCCACGTATACATTTGACCCCAATACTTTGCAGCCGCCCGGGCGGAGCAGCCTGAGCAGGGCGGCGCTCGTGGAGACCATGATCGCCTCGTGATTGGGCGAGGCCCCCGCCATCGCCACGATTCGACCATCGATCAGCTCCAAGCTCAGGTCTGGGGCAGCGTCCTCGACAAGCGAAAAGAACCGCGCCGCGGTGAGCAGCGAGGCGGGCGACGCGTCCGCCTGTTCGGCGTAGGCCCAAAGCGCAGCGTTGGCCTCTGCGCGCCCCCCGTGGCTGTGCAGCGGCGGCACCCGACCCGTCGGGTCGACCGCCAGCCACCGGAACGCCACTTCGGCGCCAGCTGTGGTGAGCTCGACCAGCGCGCCGGTCTCGGGGTCAAGCAGGCACAAGTGGCCCGGGCCATCCGACCACCCGGTCGGGGGTGGTGCGCCCATCGCCCTCCAGGCCCCGCGGGCGAGAATGTACAAGGGGTGGTCCTGCAGCGGCGCGGGCGGCGCTCCGTGCGGTCCCCAGGCGTTGATCGCGCAGCTCATGGAGCCCCCTCAAAACCCGCCGCAGAGCAAGACATCGCCCAGCCGGCGCAGCTCTTCGGGGGTGAAGCCGATGGTGTCACGGCCATACAGCCCGCGCAGCCGCTCGTGGGCGCCAAAGCCCTCGAGCACGTCCCAGACGCCGTGGGTCTGCCCGCCGCCGATCCGCTGCCGCAGCGCTTTGACCACCTGCTCGAGCGGGGCGTCCTCGTTTCGGTTGAGCAGCCAGCGGACCGGCTGGTCGTCGACGATGAGCATCTTCGCGATGTCTGCGCTGCGGAGCAGGTCGTTCCAGTCGGGCGTGCTCACCAGCAGCGCGGTGAAGTTGGCCCTGACCAGCGCCGCCGCCTTGGCGACGGCGCCGGGGACCCCAAAGATGCCGGGGCCCAGGTCGACGAGCACGACGGTCGCCCCGCCGCCCTCAGCGGCGGTGATCGCGGTGATGAGCGCGGCGAGCCGGGCCGCCACCGCCGCGGTGCTGGGCTCCAGCACGTTGTTGCGCACCCGCTGGTGGTGCGCGGTCAGCGGCGAGGAGGGGTACCAGGCGATCTGTGGCGCCTCGGGGTGCCGCCAGGCCCAGGCGCGCGGGTCAAACGCGGCGTCGGGCGCCATGGCCGCGTCGAGGAAGGGCAGCCCGCCGCCGTCGGGCTGCAGGCGCGCCGCGCGGGTCGCGTCTTGGCTGAGGTGGCCACCGGCGCCGTCGGGGGCCTCGAGCGCGAGGCCGTCGGCGATCGAGGTGCCGGTGAAGTCGGCGTCCAGCACCGCGACCCGCTCGCCCCGCGCGGCGAGGGCGAAGGCGAAGGTGGTCACCAGCGCGGTCTTCCCCGTCCCGCCCTTCGCCGAGAAGAAGCTGTAGAGCTTGGGCTTGGTCATTTAGTCCTCGGCCCCCTGTGCGGGGCTGTGGAGCAGCGCATCCACGGTGGGCGCAGGGGCGCCCGGCCAGAGACGGGCGGCCAGCGCGGCAACTTGTCCGCG
>JBJONS010000504.1:0-5038 GCA_046051725.1 Pseudomonadota bacterium
TGACAAGCCGGCGTCCGCGCCCCTACCCTCCGGGCCCGCTCGACACGACGCCTCAGCCCCGGTGGGTCCATGCTGCAGCCGCCCCCTCCGCCCTCCCCTGGCGCCGTGGTGCGCGCGCGCCCCCGCGCCGGAGCGGCAGGGCGCGCCCCCTCAGCCACCGGCCGGGTGTGGCGACCGTCTGCTCGCAGTGCGCAGGAACACCGTCATCAGCGCCGATCCGCGCCTGCGCCCCGCCCCGCTTGCAGCGATGCTCGCCGCCTACGGCTGGGCCGAGCTTGACCCCGACGACAAAGACGAGAGCATCAAGCGGCTGCGGGCGCTCAACGCCCGCCGGGCCGCAGAAGAGGCCGCTGCGGCGGCAGAGGGTGACAACCGATGAGCAGCTTGAGTGACGCCGAGATTCGCCGGCACTTTCAAGAGTTCAGCACCAACATCAGCCCCGGTGGGGACGCCTTCTGGAGCGACTGGGTCGAGCGGGCAACCAACGCGCTGGACGCCGCCGCGGCTCTGGACGAAGCGCAGCTGAGCTCACCCGATGCCATGCGGCAGCTTTGGGAGGACCGCACTCTTGCGTCCGCTGGCCAAGCGAACAACATCTCGGTCGACGTCCTGCTCGAAGACCCGGCGATGCTGCAGCTGCTCGTCAGGCTTCGGTTCGAGGCGTTGCCTGTCGACCCCAGCCCGCGTGCCAAGCAGCTCGCCGCGCTGCACGTCGCCCTGGTGGCGCGGATGCGGGAGCTGATCCCGCGGTACGTGCCCGTCGCTCGCCTGCGGCGGGTGATGTTGGCCCTGCGGCCCGGCGAGGGCATCGCGGTGCTGAACGAGGCGACGGTGCGGGCGGTGAACCAGCTGCTCGGCCGAACTGGCGTCACCGACCTCGTCGAGATCGGCAGCCTGGTGCGCTCTCGCTTGCGCGAGGTGTTGGGCAACGAAACCAGCCCGCGAGACCACGCTGCGCGGGCGATCTTTTGCTTCTGGCTGGTCGACCCACGCGGCGCGCAGGGCACAGTCGAGGTAGCGCCGCCCAACGGCGAGTTGCCCCCGCAGGTCGAGGGAAGGGACACGGCCACTGTCGACCATGCGGTCGCCGATCTGGACGCGCCCGGCGATCTCTTGGAGATCTGGCCCGCCGAGCGCCAGGTGCGCTGGCCTGAGGTGGTGCGCGGCGGGGTGGAGTCCCTGCGGGCGCATGTACGCGCCTGCAGCGAGCCCGTCCGCTTTGACGACCTGCAGGTCATGATCGAAGCGGAGCTCGATGATCGCTTCGCTACCACCGCCTACCTACGGCGCACCCTTCGCATCTTGGAAAAGCTCGGCCTATTGAGCCGCAGCGACGACACCTACACCGCGACGACCGACGGCCGCCGCTTGCTCGAAGCGGGCCCACCCGACGCGCTCATCGAGGCCCTGCTCGTGCGGGTGCTCGGGTTTGCACTGCTGATCGACGCGTTGCGCGATGGGCCCAAGGGCCGAGCAGAGCTGGGCCCGCTGCTGGCGCCGCTGGTGGCGGGCGACGGCTTCGACATGTGGGAGCGCCTCGCGACCTGGGCCCGCGGCGTGGGCCTCATCGAGTCCAATTTCCGGCCCGGCTCGGTCCAAACCCTCACAGCGCTGGGGCGGGCCTGGGTCGCTCGGCTTCCCCGCCTCGCGGCGCCGACACCCGCGCCACCGCCGGCACCGCCGCCGGCGGAGCCGACCCTGGCCGGGCTTCGCGCACGCTTTGAGGCCGATAACGACGCGTCCAAGCTGATCTTCCCACCGGCCATGATCCGCGGCCTCTACGGCGCCTGGAGCTTCCACGCGCGCAAGCGCTTCGCCCTGCTCTCGGGCCTCTCGGGCACCGGCAAGACCGAGCTGCTCAAGCACACCGCGCGCCTGACCTGCCAGCACATGGGCCTCGACGAAAACAACCATGTGGCCCTCATCGCGGTCAACCCCGACTGGCGTGACCCCAGCGGCCTGCTCGGGCACCTGAGCACCCTGCACAGCACGCCCACCTTCCACGCCGAGCCTGCGCTGCGCCTTGTGCTTCGGGCGGCCAATGACCCCGACCGGCCCTACTTCTTGCTGCTCGACGAGATGAACCTCGCGCCGGTCGAGCGATATTTTGCGCCCTTCCTATCAGCGATGGAGTCGGGTGCAGATCTGCTGCTGCACGGCGAAGACGACGAGGTGAACGGAGTGCCCCCGCGCGTGGCTTGGCCCAGTAACCTGCGCATCGGCGGCACGGTCAACATGGACGAGACGACCTACCCCTTCAGCGACAAGGTGCTCGACCGGGCCTTCACCTTCGAGTTCTGGGAGGTGAACATCGAGGCCCTCTTCGATACGCGCGACCCCGATGGGCCCACCGAAGAGGCCGCGCAGGCCGCCCTGCGCGCCCTGCAGGCCCAGCTCGTGCCCATTCGCCGGCACGTGGGCTACCGGGCCATGACCGAGGCCCTCGACTGGATCGCGGCCTGCCACCAACACGACCCCCAAGCGCCGATCCACGAGCTGATCGACGAGGCGGTCTTCGCCAAGGTGCTGCCGCGCTTGCGGGGCAGCGAGTCGACCGCGCTGTCGACCGCGCTGGCCCAGATCCAACAGACCTGCGCGCAACACAAGCTGAGCCGCTGCGAAGCAAAGGTGCAGCAGATGGCCGCGCGCCTGACCGAGACCGGCGTGACCGGCTTCTGGTCGTGAGCGCCGCGGCGGCCGCACCGGCCGGGGTCGTCGAGATCATCGATGGGCGGGGCCAAGCGGTGGGGCGGGCCGGCGGGGCCTTCGTGCTCACCGAGGCCCGCCGCTACACCCTGCGGGCGCCCGCGGGCTGCACGGCCGCCCAGCTCAACGGCGTGGAGCTGCCGCGAGATGGCCGCGGCGGCTTCCTCATCGAGCTGCCCTTCGCGGTCGGCCGCTACCACGTGCGGCTGCAGCAGGTCGATCTCGCCGAGGAGCACGCGCTCGAGGTGCTGCCCGACGGCGCCAAGCTCGACCCCGAGACCTGGATGGCCCTGCTCGACGAGCTTGAGGCCTGGCTGCCCGGCCTGGCCACCGGCGTCGAGGGCGCCCGGCTCGGCGGGGTCGGGCACACCGGCGCGGCGGCCCCCCTGCTGGTCGAGGCGCTGCTGCCCCTGCTGCCGGCCCTGGACCGCGCGCTGACCGCTGTCCTCGACGCGCCCCGCCTGCGCACCACCGAGCAGCGGGCCGAGCGCCCCCTGCACCAAGCCCGGCGGGCCGACCGCGGGGCCATCATCGCCCTGGGCCGCGCGCCGGCGACGGTGGCCGCGCTGGCCGGCAAGCCGGTCGGGGGCCGCCCGCCGACGCTCTGGGTGACCGAGGCCGAGCCCACCTTAGACCACGCGGCCAACCGCCACGTCGCGTGGCTGATCCACCGGGTGATCTTGCGGCTCGAGCAGGCGGCAGCCATCTTGGCCGCGGCCACGGGCACCGAGCTGCTGCAGGGTGAGCGCTGGTTGGCGAGCCGCGCCGCGGCCTGCGCGGGCTGGGGGGCCCGGCTCAAGCGCCGCTGGCGGGCCTCGATCTTCGCGCCCCTGGCCGCCGAGGCGGCGAGCGCCGGCGCCCTGCTCGTGGTGCAGGACCACCCCACCTATGGCCGCCTGCACCGCCTCGCCTGGCGCATCATCGGCGCCCGCTTCGATCTGCGACCGGCCCCCCTGCAGGCGGCGACCCGCCCGAGCTTCACGCTCTATGAGCTGTGGTGCTTCTTGGCCGTGCAGCGGGTCATCAGCGAGCTGCTGGGCGCAGGCTGGGCCATGCACAGCCGGGGCCTCGACGCCCTGCTCGCGCTGCAGGGCACCGGCGCGGGGGCCCGGGTGCGTTGGTCGCGGGGCGCGGGCGCTGACCGGGCCGAGCTGCGGCTGGACTTCAACCTCAGCTTCCCCCGCCTGCAGCGGCTCAGCGAGAGCAGCGGCCGGCACACGCTGAGCAAGCAGCGGCGCCCCGATCTCACGCTGCGGGTCAGCGGGCCGGGCGGCTCGGTGTGGGCCGTGCTCGACGCCAAGTACCGCGTGGGCCAAAGCAACGTCGCCGACGCCATGGAGAGCGTGCACATCTACCGCGACGCCCTGCGCTGGCCCGCGGCGGGGGGCGCGCCGGTGGCGGGCTTCTTGCTCTGCCCCGACCGCGCGGACGGCGACGCGCTGTGGTTTGATCCGGCCTTCCACGCGGCGCACGGCATGGGCGCGCTCTGCCTGCGGCCGGGCAAGGCCACCCCGCCCGAGACCCGCGCCGCGTTGGCTGAAATTATCGCCCCTGCCATGCCGAACGCAGATTTGGCGGCCGACTCTCTCTCACCCTCCCCTCCCCTCACCCCGGACTGAACACAAACGGGTAGCTCACCACCACCACGCCCCCGCCCTTCGGCGCCGGGAACTTGAACCGCAGAAACCGCTCAGCCACGCAGGACTCGACCGCCGGGCTGCCGATGCCCTGCTTGGTCTCGGCCTTGGCCACGCTGCCGTCGCTGGCGATGGTGAACTTGACGGTGAGCTTGCCGCCCAGCGTGGGGTTCCGGCTCAGCTCGCGGCTGTAACAGTAGCGGACGCTGTTGAGGTTGCGCTTGATCACCTGCTCGATGAGCGACTTGTCGAGCGCGCCGAGCACCACGGTCTCGCCGGCCGCGCGGGTGATCGCGCCCTCGCCCCGCGGGCCGAAGTTGCCCCCGCTGGCGCCATAGCTGGCCTCGTCGCCGCCGCGGCCGCGGGTGCCGAGGCCCCCGCCGCGCTCGGCCGCCCCGCCGCCGCCCAGGTCGGCGCCGCGCGCGCCGAGGCCGCCCGCCCCGCGGGGGACCCCCTTGGCCCCGAGCGCGCGCCCCACGCCGACCATCAGCTCGGGCCGCAGCGCCGCGCTGCTCATGCCCTCGAGCGCGCCGCCGCCCGCGGCCAGCACGCCGAGCACGCCCGCCTCGGCGGCGATCTCGGCGTCGCGCTGGCGGCGCGCGGCGGGGCCGCGGGGGCCCCGGGCCTGGTCCATCTTCGCCGCGCGGTCGCCGGCGCGGCCCTCGGCGGCCTTGGCCCGCGCGCCCTCTTCGGCC
>JBJONS010000505.1:0-14085 GCA_046051725.1 Pseudomonadota bacterium
CCCTGCTCGAAGACGCGATGGCCCGGAACGACGCGCCGGGCGTCATCCACCACCTCGATCAGCTCGAGCTCTGCCACAGCGGCGACCCGCTCTTCACCAAGGGCCGCGAGTGGATGGCGGCCCGCGCGCCGCGCGCCGCCGCCCCGGCCTGAGGCCCGCTGCCGATACCCCACGGCCTCGCGCGCCTCAGGCGGGGCGCCGCGCTGCGTCCATGCGTGGACCGTTGGTGACCGCGCGCGAAGATGACGCAGTGCGGGTCCCTTCGGCTCCTCTGCCCGGGAGGGGGGGGACCTGCCCATGGTAGGATGGAGCGGGCTGGGCCACGCGGGCCGCAGGCAAGGGGAGCGCAGATGTCCGTCGTGCAGGCCTTTTGGAAGGACTTCTATGGCAGCCGCGCGGTGGGGGTCCGGCCCGACCGGCGCCTGAGCGGCGAGAGCACCTTCTTCACGATGGGCAGCTGCTTCGCCAACGAGATCCGCGCCGAGCTGATGCGCCGCGGCATGACCGTGCTCCCGGCCATCAACCCGAGCCTGCACCCGCACTTCTTCGACCGCAGCGAGGCCAGCAGCTGGGGCCCGTGGGATGAGCGCGTCCACCTGCAGTTCTACAACACCTTCTCGATCCGCCAAGAGGTCGAGAAGGCCTTGGGGTACTGGGAGCAGGGCCCCGACGACTATTGGGAGATCACGCTGCCCAACGGCATGAAGCTGCACCAAGACCCCTACCGCCGCCGCGTGCTCTCCTCCTCGCGCGAAGGGATCCGCGCGGTGACCCGCGGCCTCGACGCGGGCATGCGCGCCGCCGCCGCCCAGGCCGATGTTTTCGTGTTCACCCTCGGCCTGACCGAGGTCTGGAAGAAGAAGGACAACCAGCTCGTGACCTGCACCGAGCCCGGCTACGCCGGCGGGGGCGGTCAGGGCTTGTGTTGGTTTCATCCCAGCACCTACATCGAGAACCTCGAGAACATGCGGCGGGTGGTGCAGCTGCTCGGCAAGCACCGGCCCGATGCGCGGGTCTTCGTTACCGTCTCGCCGGTGGGCCTTGGCCGCACCTTCCGCGACGTCGACATCGCCGTCGCCAACATGGAGAGCAAGAGCACCCTGCGCGCCGTGGCCGCCGCGCTCTGCGCCGAGTTCGCCCACCTCAGCTACGTGCCGTCCTACGAGCTGTGCATCTACGACTGGGAGCGTGCCTTTCGCGAGGACGGCCGCCACGTCCGCCCCGAGAAGGTCCGCCAGATCATGGACCTGTTCATGGACAGCTTCTTCGTCGACGGGCGCGAGACTAAGGGCGCCGCCGCAGAGCGCCCGGCCGTCGAGGCTCCGGCGCAGCCCGCCCCGGTCGCCGCGCCGCCCGCCGACGACACCCGCCGCCGCGCGCTGCTGCAGACCGAGGCCCGCGCCGTGACGGCGCTCGAGCGGGCGCTGCAGCTGCCCGACCCCCGCGCCAACGCGGTCGCGCAGACCTTCTTGCGCGGCTACCGCGCCTTCGTCGAGGGCGGCGCGGTGCCAGACGACGCCTACATGGCGATGCGCGCGCTCTACGTGGCGACCCAGGGCGGGCTCGACAAGGTCATCGACGGCCTCCTCCAGCCGCTGTTCCCGCCCGCGCCGGCCGGCCCCCGCAGCTCTGCCCTGCTCGGCGACTGGACCGCCGCCCAACAAGACGGCGTGCTGCGCAACTTGAAGAGCCAAGGCTACGCGATGCTGCCGGTGCGGCTCGACCCGGCCTGGCTGGCCACGCTGCGCGCCGACCTGCTCGCCCTGCCGATGCGCGACAACGGCGAGGGCGCCACCGTCGCCGCCGCGGACCGCGACCCAGCGGTCGGCCGCTACCTCGCGGTCGAGGACGAGCTGCTCGCCCTGCCCGCGGTGGGCGCGCTGGCCACCGACCCCGTGCTGCTCGCGCTCATCGAGTCCTACCTCGGCTGCCAGCCGGTCTTCGACATGACCGCCTGCATGTTCTCGCAGCCGGGCGACCGCACCCAGATCGAGCAGTCGAAGTCGGCCCAGCTCTTCCACTTCGACAAGGATCGCATCTCGTTCATCAAGGCCTTCTTGTACCTGACCGACGTCGGCCCCGACGACGGCCCCCACGTCTTCTGCGCGGGCACCCACGCCCAGAAGCCCGGCCCGCTGTGGCGCGACGGCCGGTTCACCGACACCGACGTCATCGACCGGGTCGGCAAGGCGGCGGTGCGCACCATCACCGGCCCGGCGGGCACGCTCTTCCTCGCCGACACCCGGGCCTTCCACCGCGGCTCGGTGCCCAAGGCCCACCACCGGCTGCTGTTCCAGCTCGAGTACACGAGCAGCCTGTTCGGGCGGCACTACCCCACCCGCCACTCCCTCCAGACCCTCCCCTGGGCCACCGCGGCGGCCCAGGCGACGCCCCGGCTGGTCACCCGCTTCCTCTGAGCGCCCGCGTCCCGGTCCAACCCCGCAGCCCCACAGGTGCCCCGATGGAGCAGAACGTCCCGCTGCACGTCGCCCTGCGCGTCGACGCCAGCGCGACCATCGGCACGGGGCACCTCGTGCGCTGCCTCACCCTGGCCGAGGCCCTGGCCGCCCGCGGCGCCCGCTGCACCTTCGTCTGCCGCCACGCGCCGCCCGCCCTGGTCGACCGGGTGCGCGCCGCGGGCCACGGCCTGCGGCTGCTGCCGGGCGGGGCGGACCTGGGCTTCACCCCGGGCCCGGGCGACCCGGCCCACGCCGCCTGGCTCGGCCAACCGTGGGAGCGCGACGCCGCCGACACCGCCGCCGCGCTGGCCCCCGGCGGTTGGGATTGGCTGGTGGTCGATCACTACGCGCTCGACCGGCGCTGGGAAGAGGCGGTGGCCCCGCTGGCCCAGCGGGTGATGGTCATCGACGACCTCGCCGACCGCCCCCACGCCTGTGCCCTGCTGCTCGACCAGAACCTGCAGCACGACATGGACCGCCGCTACGATGGCCTCGTGCCCGCCACCTGCGCGATGCTGCTCGGGCCCCGCTCGGCCCTGCTGCGGCCCGAGTTCGCCGCCGCCCGCGCCGCCACCGCGCCCGCGCCGCGCCGGGTCTTCGTGTTCTTCGGCGGCGCCGACGCCAGCGACATGACCAGCCGCGCGCTCGACGCGCTGCAAGACGTCGAGGACATTGAGCTGGACGTCGTGATCGGCGGCCTGCACCCGAACCGGGACCAGGTCCTCGCCCGCTGCGCCGCCCGCCCGGGCTGGTCCTGCGCGGTCGACGTCCGCGACATGGCCGCGCGCATGGCCCGCGCCACCGTCGGCCTGGGCGCCGGCGGCACCACCACCTGGGAGCGCTGCGCGGTGGGCTTGCCGAGCGTGGTGGTCAGCGTGGCCGAGAACCAGGTCGAGATCGCCGCGGCCTGCGCCGCCGCGGGCGTGCAGGTCGACCTCGGCTGGGGCCCGGCCGTGGACGCGGCGGCGCTGCGGGCCGCGGTGGTGGAGGCGCTCGATGACCCCGCGGCCCGGGGACGGATGGGCGCGGCGGCCGCAGACGCCTGCGATGGGGGCGGCGCCGCCCGCGTGGCCGAGCGCTTGCTGGCCGCGGTCGACCTTCGGCTGCGCGCGGCGACGATGGAGGACGCGGCGGTGCTCTTGGCCTGGACCAACGACCCGGCCGCGCGCGCGGCCTCGGTCCAGACCGCGCCCGTCCCCTGGGCCACCCACTGCGCCTGGCTGCAGGCCCGCCTGAACACCCCTGCGCACGCCATCTTCATCCTCGAGGGCGGCGGCAGGCCCCTGGGTACGGTGCGCTTCACCGCCGAGCCTGGCCGCTGGCGGCTGTCGTACAGCCTCGACCCTGCGGCCCGCGGGCAGGGCCTGGGTCGCGCGCTCGTCCAGCGGGGTCTGCGCGCGCTGGCTGGCCGGGGCCCCGAGCTTGTGCTGGCCGAGGTCAAGCCCGACAACCTCGCCTCGCTCCACACCTTCCGCCGCCTGGGGTGGTCAGAGCGCCCGCCGACCGCGGCCCAGCCCCTGCACCAGTTCACCACCGCCCGCCCGCCCGGGCCGGAGCCGACATGAGCTTCTCGATCGCCGGCCGCGCCATCGGCGCAGGCCAGCCGCCCTACATCATCGCCGAGCTGTCTGGCAACCACAACGGCGACCTGCAGCGCGCTCTGGCGCTGATCGACGTCGCCGCCGACGCCGGCGCCGACGCGGTCAAGCTGCAGACCTACACCGCCGACACCATCACGCTCAAGCACGACAGCCCGCTGTTCCGCATCCAGGGCGGACCGTGGGACGGCCGCATCCTCCACGAGCTCTACCAAGAGGCCGGGACGCCGTGGGCGTGGCACGAGGCGCTGTTCGCCCACGCCGCCGCCCGCGGCATCACCTGCTTCTCGACGCCCTTTGACCCGACCGCGGTCGACTTCTTGGTCTCGCTGGGCGCGCCGGCCTTCAAGGTGGCGTCTTTTGAGCTCATCGACCTGCCGCTCATCGAGAAGATCGCCCAGCAGGGCAAGCCGATGATCATGTCGACCGGCATGGGCAGCGACGCCGAGGTGCGGGACGCGGTCGCGGCCGCCCGCGGCGCCGGGAACACCGAGCTGGTCGTGCTGCACTGCAACAGCGGCTACCCGAGCCCGGTCAGCGACATCCGCCTGTCGACCATCGCCCACCTGCGGGCGCTGACCGGCTGCGCGATCGGCCTGTCCGACCACACGCTGGGCACCACCGCCGCGATCGCCGCGGTCGCGCTGGGCGCCGTGGTGATCGAGAAGCACATCACGCTCAAGCGGGCCGACGGGGGCCCCGACGCCAGCTTCTCGCTCGAGCCCGCCGAGCTGGCCGAGCTGGTGCGCAGCTGCCGCGAGGCGCACGAGGCCATCGGCGCGCCCCGGGCCGGGCTCAGCCAGAGCGAGGCGGGCAACATCGTCTTCCGCCGCTCGCTGTTCGCCGTCGAGGACATCGCCGCTGGCGCGCCCCTCACTCCGCAGAACGTGCGGTCGATCCGCCCCGGCTACGGCCTCGCGCCCAAGCTGCTGCCGCGGGTGCTGGGCCGGCGGGCCGCCGCGTTCATCCCGCGGGGCACGCCGCTCTCGTGGGCGCTCGTCGAGGGCGGCGAGGGCTGAGCGCCCCCACCGGTCCGCTCAGCCGCGCCCCCCTCAGCCGGCCGGCAGCTCGGCCGGGTCGACCGTCTCGGTGCTGCGCAGCAGCGCGAGCAGGCCGTCCTTGTCGAGCCACTGGTCGTTGTTGTCCGAGGTGTAGCTGAACTCTGCCTCGTTCCGCACGGCGTCGGCCGGGGGGGTGTAGCCCCAGGTCAGGTGCTGCGGCAGGATGATGTAGCGGTCGGGCAGGCTGAGCATGGCCCGGGCCTCGTCGACGCCGACCAGCGCCTCGTGCAGCTTCTCGCCCGGCCGGATGCCGGTGACCTCGACCGCGCAGCCGGGCGCGATGGCCTCGGCCAGATCGGGCATCTTCATGCTCGGGATGCGCGGCACGAAGACCTCGCCGCCCTGCATCATCTCGACCGAGCTGATGACGAACTCGACGCCCTGCTCGATGGTCAGCCAGAAGCGGGTCATGCGGGGGTCGGTGATGGTGACCTTGCCGGCCTTCTTCTGCTGCAGGAACAGCGGCACCACGCTGCCCCGGCTGCCGACCACGTTGCCGTACCGCACGCAGGCGAAGCGCGTCACGTTGCGCCCCGCGTAGGCGTTGCCCTGCACAAACAGCTTCTCGGCGCAGAGCTTGGTCGCGCCGTAGAGGTTCGCCGGGCTCACCGCCTTGTCGGTCGACAGCGCGAGCACGCGCCGCACGCCGCAGTCAATCGCCGACTCGATCACGTTCTGGGCGCCCAGCACGTTGGTCTGGATGGCCTCAAAGGGGTTGTACTCGCAGGCGGGCACCTGCTTGAGCGCCGCGGCGTGGATGACCACGTCGACGCCCTGCATCGCGCGGCGCAGACGGTCGGCCGAGCGCACGTCGCCGATGAAGTAGCGGAGGTTCGGGTGCTCGAGGCCAGCGACCCGCATCTCGTGCTGCTTGAGCTCGTCGCGGGAGAAGACGATGAGCCGCCGGGGGGTGTGGCGGGCGAGCAGGGCCCGCACGAAGGCTTTGCCGAAGGAGCCGGTGGCCCCCGTGACGAGGACAGAGGCCTGGGACCAGTCGAACATCGTTCACCCTCACCTTCGCACCGTGAAAACACGCCCCCGCCAGCTATCACCTGGCGGCACGCGCCGGCCATCACCGGAGGATTCGCCCCACCTCGAAGGCTTCGGCGGCGTCCACGCCGACCCCAGCGCCCCGCAGCGCGGCGAGGGCCCGCAGGCCCTGGGTCGACCGGGGGTGAGGCCAGTCGCGCAGCTCGGAGCGGTAGCACTCCAGCGCCGCGATCTTGGCCTCGATGCTGGCAGAGATGTCGACGCTGAGCGTCGGGCGGAAGGCCCAGCCCGGCTGCATCGCGCCCCACTCCGTGCTGCTCGCGATCTCGAAGTAGTACAGCTCCTGCACCCCTTCTCCGGGCTGGGGGCGACACGCGGCGAGGACCGCGCGGTGGGTGACGCCATGGTCCACGTTGACGTCGTTGGGGAGGTGGGTGAACACCACCGTGGGCTTCACCCGCCGGAGCGCGGCCTCGACCATCTTGACCACAGACAAGAGCGGGACGCTGTCCATCTGGTTGTCGGGCAGGTCCTCGAGCACGAGCGACCGTGCGCCCAGGCGCGCGTTGGCCGCCTCCGCCGCCTGCCGCAGGGCCGCGAGCGCCTCGACATCCGCTGCGCCGGACGCGTCCCGACTGGCGTGACCCGTCGCGAGGATCAGCGTGTGCACCTCGACGCCGGCCGCAGACAGCCGGGCCATGGTGCCTCCACAGCCCAGGACCTCGTCGTCAGGGTGCGCTGCCACCACCAGGACGGGGCCGGAACACCACGCGGGCTTCAATTCGGTCTCCATCACGTCGCGCCTCGCTGAGCGTCGCGACCCAACCACGCCCCTCGAAGGCCGCGGGTGGATCGACTTCGCGGTCCATCATGCTGATCGGAAAGGATGACCACCCGGCGCGGCCCACCAGCCTCGGCGGGGATCAGCGCCGTCCCGCGGGGCGCCGGCGCCCAGCCCGGGGCCCGCTCGGTCAGCGCCGTGCGGGTGGGCGGGTCCGGGTGGGTCCAGTGGCGCGCGCCCGGGTCCAGGGCGACGGCGCGCCACGGGGCGGGCTCTTCAGGCCCGGGCCGAGAGGTCCGCCGGGCGACCCGCGGGACTACCGCCATCGCCCCCCCTCCCGCCGGGAGGGGGCGGCGCCGCGCGGACGAACCTGATCTGCGCGTGCATGACCTCGAACCTTGGACACCACCGGCACCTCTGCTGCGGGAGGCTACCACACCGCGGGGCCTGATCGGCGCTTCGCGGCGCGGGACCCTCCCCGGTGCCGCCCCTCAGCCCCCCACCAACCGCCCCAGATGCGAGGCCGTGATGGCGCCGTCGGCGAGCAGGTAGGGCATGCCGCCGATGACCGGCCACGCCTGCCCCACCTCCGCCGAGAACAGCGCGCCCTCGACCGCCTGCAGCGGCGCGCCGCCGCCCGGGCTCGCCCAGGGCAGCGCTTCGGGCGCATCCGACGCGGTCGCCTTCTCGAAAAGAGTGACCGTGGCCGCGTTCAGCGGGTTCATGTCGAGGCCGAGCGGGGCGCGGGCCAGCACCCGCCCTGGCGCGGCGGCCAGCGCGGCGGGGATGCCGCGGATGTAGCCGTGGGCGTCCATGCGGGCGCGCTGGGCCTCTCCGGCCGACTCGTAGTCGGGCTCGACCAGCAGCAGGTAGCGGGCGCTGACCCGCAGCAGCTCGCCGATCAGCGCGGCGGCCCGGTCGCCGTTGGGCTCGAGCGCGTGCACGGTGACCACGAGGTCGACCGCGCCGTCGCGCAGGGGGATCTGCGCGAGGTCGGCGGCGAAGAGCGTGGCCGCGCAGCCCCGCTCGGCCAGCAGCCCCCGGGCCCACACGAGGCGCGAGAGCGAGAGGTCAAAGCCCGACCAGCGCAGGTCTGGCCGCCCCTGCATCAGGCCCACGAGGGTCGTCGCCTCGCCGCAGCCCGCCTCGAGCGCCGAGCCGAGCGCGAGCCCGTCGAGGAAGGACAGGATGCGCGCCGCGATGGCCGCCTTGCGCGCCGCCACCGCCGGATCGCCGAGCTGCTGCACATAGGTGCCGCTCTGCAGGTCGTAGGCGACGCGGATGATGTCGGTCCAGCCGGCGGGGTCGGGGTAGCGCTGCTTGAGCCCCTGCGTGACGTTCTCGCCGGCGGCGTAGAGGGCGCGGGCCTCGGCGAAGCCGTCGCGGGCCACAAAACAACGGCTCACTGCGGATCCTCCTCGCCGACCGCCGCCTCGGGCAGCGTCGGGTCACAAAACACGACGACCCACCCGTTCTTGGTGAACTTGTTGTCGTCGGCGAGGCGCACCGCGTGGGGCGGCAGGGCGGCCTTCTTGTCGAGCTGGCGCAGGGCGGGCGTCGCCTGCCCCGAGTTGACGCACTGGTTGAACTTCTCGCGCAGGGCCGGCGAGAGGGCGGCGTCGACCGCCTCGTGGCACTTCTCGTGGCGGTTGCGGGTGCCCCGGTCGCAGATCTCGACCTTGGCGCCATTTTGGAAGGACGACCAGAGGTTCGTGGTCGACTTCTCTTTGTAGACCGCCGCCTCTTCTTTGTACTTCTGGGTCTCGGCCACCTGCTTGTCGAGCTCGCGCAGGGTGCTGCGCAGCTCTTCGCGCACCTGATCGCGCTCTTTCTCAGCGACCACGAGCTTCTCTTTGAGGCCGGCGATCTCGGCCTCCATCGACTTCCACTTCTTCTGGGCCTCGGCCCGGCGCTTGTCGTCGGTGATCTTCTCGGACTTGAGCTTGTCGAGCTCGGCCTGCTTGGTCTCGAGCGCGCCGCGCAGCTCGCTGACCTTAGCCACCGCGTCGGTCGCCCGGGTCTTCTCGTCAGCGGTCAGGTTCTGGCAGAGGCGCGCGAGGTCTTCGTCGCTGAGCTGCTTCTCGATGACCTCGGGCGCGGGCAGGATCACCTCGGGCGCAGGCGGCGGCGCGAAGACGCTGTGGCTGACAAAGCCGACCACGCCGCCGATGAGGATCCCGCCGGCGAGCGCGCCAGCGAGCAGGGGGAGCTGGTTGGACACGGGGACTCCAAAAAGGGAGGGGCAGCGGCCCGGCTAGGGCACCGACAGGTCGCTGACGCGGCGGGGCCGGAGCTTGGTGTTGCTGAAGGAGTAGAACAGCGGGCCCTGGATGCCGATGTAGCGCGTGCCGACCACCCGGCTGAAGCCGGCGTAGTAGCCGTCATCCACGCGCAGGCAGCCGTCGACCTCCATCTCGCCAAAGTCCCCCGCGCCGGCGTCGGGGTTGGCGCTGGTCACGTCGACCCCCTCGACCCGCACGAGCATCGACTCGTAGGCCTCGGCCAGCGCGCCGCCGGTCCCGACCTCGCAGGCGTCGACGACGACCGGCGCCGGCGCCGGGGTGCCGGCGGCCGTGCGGGTCACCGTCGGGCCGGTCAGCTCGCTGAGGCCGAAGTACTCTTCATAGGTGCCATCGACGTCCACCACGTCACCTTCGGTGACCGTGGGGGCCGAGCCGGTGAAGATGTAGATGCCGCCAAAGGTGCTCGCCGCCGGGTCTTGGGCGTGAAAACCGCTCGGGCCCACCGCCGTGACCACCAGGCCGGTGACCCGCACCACGCTCAGCTCGGCGGGGTGGTCGGGGTGGCTCGGGTCGCGGATGGCCTGCACGCCCACCGGGCAGCCGGCCGCGCCGGGGTTCGGGTCGTCGGGGCAGGCGTCGCAGGCGTCGCCCTTGCCGTCCGTGTCGCGGTCGGCCTGGTCGAGGTTGGCGACCTCGGCGCAGTTGTCGTCGTCGTTGGGCACGCCGTCGGCGTCAAAGTCGTCGGCCGAGGGGGGCGCGCACTCGTCGCTGACCGGGTCGAGCGGGCAGGGGTCGCAGGCGTCGCCCTGGCTGTCGCCGTCGGCGTCGACCTGGGTGGGGTCCCAGGCCAGCGGGCAGTTGTCGCTGTCGTCGGGGAAAGCGTCGCCGTCGGTGTCCCCGTCGCCAGGCGCGCGCGGGTCGCAGCTGCGGCGCTCTTCGGGCCGGCACTCCCACAGGCCGTGCAAGGTGCCGGCGTACTCGTAGCCGGCGGGCATGGTGACCGCCGCGAGCTGGCCGCTGAGCAGCTCTTCGAGCTCGGCCACCGTGCGGGTGAAGGCGGGGGCGCTGCCCTTGAAGCACAGGCTGCGCGCCTCGCCGCCGCAGGGGGCCACCCGCTCGCAGGTGTCGGGCGCGAGCGCCAGCGGCGCGGCGAGCGCTTCGAGGCCGTAGAGCGCCTGGCCGTTGACCAGCACCAGCGAGACGGCGGCCGGCCCGCCCTCGATGACCGCGCGGTAGGGCTGCTCGCTGTAGGCGAAGACCGCGATGTCGGCCTTCATGCCCGCGTCCAGCCCGCCGATGACGCCGTCGAGGCCCACGGCCCGCGCGGCGTCGGTGGTGATCATGCGCCAGAGCTGCTCGTCCCACTTGCGGTCGGCCGGGGCGCCCGCGGCGCGCGCCACCAAGAAGTCGAGCGCGCAGTCGGCCTCGTCGGCCGGGTTCATGCTGCCCGACCAGGTCCAGTCGGGCCCGAGCACCACCGGCACGCCCATGCGCAGGGCGACGTCGGCCGGCGTGGTCAGCCGGTAGAGATCGAGGTTGCTGCGGGGCGACCAGACGATGGTGGTCTGCTCGGCGGCCATGCGCCCGAGCTGGGCGGCGGTGGCGTCGGTCGCGTGCACGAAGCTGTAGCCGGGGCCCGACATGCCCAGATCGTGCATGTGGTCGATCTCGTCGCGGACCGAGCCGGCGACGCCCTCGGCGACGTGGGTCACCAGCCGGTCGAGCGCGCCCGAGTCGAGGCGCGAGTTCGTGGAGGAGGCGTCGCTGGCGTCGTAGGCGCTGGTGACGTCGCTGCTGCTGTAGCTGAGGGAGAAGCCGCTGAGCCCGTGCTCATCGGTCTGCTCGTCGAGGTTGCGGACCAGGCCGCGGATGCAGTCGTCGCCCGAGCTGCCCACCGCGGCGGTCGCCCCGCCCACCACCGCCCGCAGCTCGGCCCACTGCATGACCTCGCACTCGTAGCTGTCGCTGACCTCGAGGAAAGCGGTGCGGTAGTCGTCGTAGGCGTCGGACCGCTGCCAGTCGTAGCGGTCTTCGAAGATGGTGTCGTGCTGCCAGGGCGGGGTGACGTTGTACTGCAGGTGGTTGTGGGCGTCGACGAGGCCGGGGCTGATGACCCCGCCGGTGCAGACCACGGTCGCCCCGGTCAGATCGCAGGCCTCGCCCGCGCAGCTGATGTCGCCGGTCGACCGCCGGTAGACCACGTGCCCGCCGACCGGGCCGTCGACCGACAGCACCACGCCGGCCAGCGCGACGAGGTCGGGATCGCCCTCGACCGGGCTGCAGTCGGGCAGCGCCGGGCCGCTGGTCCACAGCGGATCCTCGACCGGCGCGCCGGTGTCCCCGGTGTCGCCGCCGTCCCCGCCGTCGGCCCCGTCGGCGCCATCCGCGCCGTCCGCGCCATCGGCCCCGTCTGCGCCGTCCGCGCCATCGGCCCCGTCCGCGCCATCGGCGCCGTCTGCGCCATCCCCGCCGCCCGCGCCGCCGTCATCGGTCTTGGCCCCGCCGCCATCGCAGGCGGACAGCAGCCCGAGCAGGGCGAGGAGGCCGAAGGGGTGGGAGGATCGGGCGAAGGCGCACGCGCGGGACATGGGGACCTCGGGGTCAGGGCGGAGGGCGAGCGTGCCCCGCCGCCCGCTCGGGGGCAAGCCCCGACACGCGCGCGGCGCCCCCTCCGGTAGGATGAGCGCCCCCGATGTCCCCAGCCCCTTGGCCCCTGCCCCTGGCCCGCGCGCCCCCCGGAGCCGCCTCGATGTCCACCGCGGCCTCGCCCCCTCGGCCCGCCGGTCTGGGCGCGCCCCGCCCTCCGTGGGCGCTGGCCGTCGAGCAGCTCGTCGCTGAGGTCATCCCCGACGGCGCGGCCCGCGCGGCGCAGGCGCCGCTCGCCGGCGGCGCGGGCCTCGGTGTGGTCTGCGCCGGGCGCCTGCCCGACGGCCTGCCCGTGGCGGTGCGGGCCCTGCCCCCGCTGAACGAGGCCGCGCGGGCGGCCCTCGCTGGGCTCTGTCGGCGGTGGGTCGCGGTCGAGCACCCGGCGATCTGCGGCCTGCTGGCGTGGCCCTGCGCCGGGGCGCCCGCAGCCCCGCTGGTCACCCGCTGGGCGCCCGCGCCGCCGCCCGCGCCGGGCAGCCTGCCCGACGCAGAGGCCGGCGCGCTGCTGATCGACGCGCTCGACGGCCTCGCCGCCCTGCACGCCGCGGGCCTGCGCCACGGCGCGCTCGGCCCGCGCGCCCTGCGCCGCCGCGGCGACGGCGGGCTCTGCCTGCTCGACCCAGGCCTCGCGCGGGTGGCCGCTGTGGCCCGCACCGAGAGCCACGCCGCCCCGCAGGTCCGCGTCGAAGATGACGTGCTGGCGCTGCTGTCCACCGCGGCGCCCTGGCTGAGCGACCGGTCCGGGCCGCTCGGCGCCCTGCTCGCCGCGCCCCCGGCCGCCGCGCTGGCGCACCCGGCCCAAGCGGCCCAGGTGATCGCCGCCGCCGCCGGGCTTCCCGCGCCGCAGCCCCGGTGGCCCGCCGCCCCGCCGCCGCCGCCCGCGGGCTTCCCGAGCGAGGGCGAAGGCGGGCGCCCCCTGCCGCTGCTCGGGCGCAACACCGAGCGGGCCGCGCTCTGGACCGCCCTGCTGCGGGCCGCCGGCGAGCGGCGGCCGCTGGGCGTCGTGCTGCACGGCGCGCCAGGAGAGGGCCGCACCGCGCTGCTCTCGGCGCTCTGCGCCGCCGCCGAGGCCGCCGGCCTGGCCCAGGCCCGCCGGGCCCTGCACGGGCCGGTCTGGGGGCCTGGACAAGGGCTGAGCGCCGTGCTGCGCGCCATCCTCGGCGTCCAGGGGCTGAGCCCGGACGCGATGGCCCCGCTCGCGCAGGCCGCCCTCGCCGCCCGCGGGCTGGCCCCCGAGCCCACCGCGGTGATCTTGCGCTGGCTCGGCGCCGCCGCGGGCCCCGTCCCCGGCCCCTTGCAGCGCTACGACGCGCTGCTGGCCCTGCTGCGCGCCGAGACCGGGCCCGGGGCGCCGGCGGCGCTGCTGTGGATCGACGACGCCCAATGGGGCCGCGACGCGCTGTGCTTCGCCCACCACCTCTTCGCCCGCGCCCCCGACCTGCCCGCGCTGGTCGTGGTGTCGGTGCGCGCGCACGCCCGCACCGCGCCCCCCGAGCCGCTCAAAGATGACGACGTGCAGAGCCTGATCGACCGGCTGCTCGAGCTGCCGGCGGTGGGCGAGCTGCGCCTCGGCTCGATGGGCCAGGCCGAGCTGGTGGGCCTGCTGCGGGGCGCCCTGCAGCTCGAGCCCGGCACCGCCCAGCGGCTCGCCGACTGGGCGCGGGGCACGCCGCTGCCCGCAGTCCAGGCCGTGCGCGCGCTGCAAGAGGCCGGCCTGCTGGTGCCCACCCCGGCGGGCCGCGCGCTCGCGCCCGGCGACCCGCTGCCGGCCGACCTCGACGCGGTCTGGCTCGACCGCGTGCAGCGCCGCCTGCAGCCCGACCGCTGGGGCGAAGAGCTGACCCTCTCGACCGCCGCGCTGCTGGGCGGAATCGTCGTGGATCGCGAGCTGGACGGCAGCCTCGCCGCGGCCGGCCAGGTCGCCGACCGGGCCCTGCTCGGGCGCCTCGAGGAGGCCGGGCTGCTGCTGCCCGAGCCCGGCGCGCCGGGCACGACGCGCTTCGTGCACGGCAGCCTCGTGCGGGCGCTGACCCGCCGCGCTGTGCGGGCCGGCCTCGCCCGCAGCCTGCACGCCGGCCTGGCCGAGATGCTCGGCCGCCGCTGGGGGGGCGGCCAGGCCACCCCGAGCGCCCAGGCCCGCCGGCTGCGCCACCTGATCGGCGCCGAGGAGCTCGACAAGGCCATCGATCTGGGGCTGCAGGCCGCCCGCAGCCGCCTGCTCGCCGGCGAGCCGGCGCCCGCCCGGGCCCTGCTGCGGGTGATCGAGCCGCTCGAGGCGCGGCTGGCAGCCGATGATCCGCGCCGCGG
>JBJONS010000506.1:0-15067 GCA_046051725.1 Pseudomonadota bacterium
ACCGCGCCGTGGTCGCCTTTCAAGCCGCCAACGGGCTGACCCAAGACGGCGTCGTGGGCGCGATCACCCGCGGCGTGCTGTCGAGCGGCACCGCGCGGTCGGTCTCGGCCGGCCCGAGCGCCGCGCCGGCCACCCCGGCCGGTGCCGCCGCGCCGCCGAACGTGCTCAGCGCGCTCGGCTGGGCGCGCAGCCAGGTCAACGCCCCTTACTACGGCGGCTCGAGCCCCTTCCGCGACGGCGCCCGCCCCGGTGACGGCAAGACCTACCAGATGACCGGCCAGAGCGCGTACGTGTCGCAGCTCGGGGTCATCGGCTACGACTGCTCGGGCTTCGTCACCGCGGTGATGCGCCAGGCCGGCGTCGAGCTCGGCCCGCAGAGCTCGGGCAACCTGCGCCGCAGCCTGCCGGCGGTGAACAAGAGCGCCCTGCTGCCCGGCGATCTGCTCGTCAAGGACGGCCACGTCGCCATCTACCTGGGCGAAGGGCAGATGATCGAGTCCATCCCCAAGGGCGTGTCGATCAGCAGCGCGACCAAGTACATCAGCGACGCCGCCTACGAGGGCCGCCGCCCCTGGTGAGCGCCCCCGACCGCGCCCGGCGCCCGCAGGGCCCGCGCAGCGGGGCCGCGCCCCGCGCGGCGGAGCGGCCCCGCGCGGGACCTTGGCCCGCGCGGAATGGGCCGCGAACCCCGCAGGGGGCCGATGTGGCGCCCAAGGGCTTGTCTTGGCTCAGACGGCGTTGGTTTCGGCCACGCTCGCCCGCAGCAGCGCCACCTGCCGCTCGACCTCGACCCAGGCCGTGCCGCCGCGGCTGGTGCGCCGCTCGGCCGCCGCCGCCGGATCCAGCGCATGCAGCGCAGCTTCGGTGAAGGCGGGGTGCTCTTCTTGCAGCTCGGCGAGGGTCAGGCTGGACAGGTCTTGGCCGCGCGCCTCGCAGCGCTTGACCAGGCGGCCCGCCACGTGGTGCGCCTCGCGGAAGGGCACGCCGCGGCCGGCCAGCCAGTCGGCCAGCTCGGTGGTCAGCGAAAAGTCGCCGCGCAGCTCGGGTCCGGCCTTGACCTGCAGGCTCGCGTAGCAGCCGGCCAAGACCTGCACGCAGGACCGGGTCGAGGCCACCGCCTCAAAAAGGGCCGGGCGGTCCTCTTGCAGGTCGCGGTTGTACGCGAGCGGCAGCGCCTTGATCAGCGTCAGCATCGACATCAAGGCGCCGTAGGCCCGCCCGGTGCGGCCGCGCACCAGCTCGGCGGCGTCGGGGTTGCGCTTCTGGGGCATGATGCTGCTGCCGGTGCTCCAGGCGTCGGACAGGCGCACCAGATCAAACTCACGGGTCGACCACAGCACCAATTCTTCGGCCATGCGGCTCATCTGGCCCGAGAGGATGGCGCAGGCGGCGCAGACCTCGATGAGGTGGTCGCGGGCGGCCACCGCGTCCATCGCATTTTCCAACACCCCGTCAAAGCCGAGCAGCGCGGCCGTCATCGCCCGATCGATGGGGTGCGGGGTGCCAGCCATCGCCGCCGCGCCCAAGGGGCTGCGGTTCACCCGCCGGCGGGCGTCGGCGAGGCGCTCGCGGTCGCGCGACAGGGCCCAGGCGTGGGCGAGCAGCACGTGTCCAAACCAGACCGGCTGGCCCCGCTGCAGGTGGGTGTAGCCAGGGACCAGGGTTTTGCCGCTGCGTTCGCAGAGGTCGAGCAAGGCGCCGATGAGGCCGCGCAGGTCGGCGTCGAGGCCGTCGAGCTGCTCCCGCGTCCACAGGCGCACGTCGGTGTTGACCTGGTCGTTGCGCGAGCGCGCCGTGTGCAGCTTGCCCGCCGGCGCGCCGATGAGCGCGGCGAGCCGGCCCTCGACCGCCATGTGGATGTCTTCTTGGTCGATGCCCGGCTGCCAGCCGGCCTCGAGCTCGGCCGCCACCTGGTCGAGGCCGCTGAGGATGGCCTGCAGCTCGTTGTCATCGAGGATGCCGACCGCGCGCAGCATGGTCGCGTGGGCCTTGCTGCCGGCGATGTCTTGGCGCCACATCAGCATGTCGGTGCTGAGCGACTCCGAGAAGCGCAGCATCAACTCGGCGGGACCGCCGCTGAACCGTCCATCCCACAGGGCCATGGCCCCTCCCCGCGGCCACCGACCGCTGCGCAGCGACGGCGGAGCCGAGGCCCCGCCGTGCGAAGATCATGGATGGTGGCGCCACACCGCGCGGCGCGCACCTTCGTTTGGGTCTGCGCGGGGCGGGGCCGAAGACCCCACCCACGCGCCGGGGCTCAGCGGGCCAGCGGGTCGTCGCCGTTCTTGCGGCGCACGCTGGCGACCGTCCGGTAGGGCAGGCCGTAGAGCTTGAGGAAGCCCACCGCCGCCGTGCGGTCAAAGGTGTCACCGTGGCTGTAGGTCGCGAGGCCGTCGTCGTAGAGGCTGGTCGGCGACTTGCGGCCGGTCACGATGGCCCGGCCGGCGCTGACCCGCAGGCGCACCACGCCGTTGATCGGCTTGTTGGCCTGATCGACGAAGGCCGACAGGCTCTCACGCAGGGGGCCGAACCAGACGCCGTCGTAGATGAGGTTGGCGAAGTCTTGGCTGATCCGGCGCATGTAGTTGAAGGTCGCCCGGTCGAGGCAGACGCGCTCGAGCTCGGTGTGCGCCATGTGGATCAGGGTCGCGCCGGGGGCCTCGTAGACCTCGCGCGACTTGAGCCCCACCACGCGGTTCTCGACCATGTCGATGCGACCGACGCCGTAGTGGCCGGCCAGCTCGTTGAGCTGGCGGATCAGCGCCACGCCGCCGAGCGCCACGCCGTCGATGCTGACCGGGATGCCGTGCTCAAAGCCGATCACGACCTCGGTGCTGCCGCGGGGGGCCTCGATGGGGTCCTTGGTCATCTGCCAGGCGTCGGCCGGCGGCTCGGTCCAGAGGTCTTCCATCTCGCCGCACTCGATGGCGCAGCCCCAGAGGTTCTGGTCGATCGAGTAGGGCTTCTCGCGGGTGATCGGCACCGGAATGCCGCGGGCGAAGGCGTAGTCGACCTCGTCCTCGCGGGTCAGCATGTCCCACTCGCGCAGGGGGGCGACCACGCCGATGTCGGGGGCCAGCGCCTGGGCGGTGACCTCAAAGCGCACCTGGTCGTTGCCCTTGCCGGTGCAGCCGTGCGCGATGGCGTCGGCGCCGTGCGCGCGGGCCACCTCGACGAGGCGCCGGGCGAGCAGCGGCCGGCCCAGCGCGGTGTGCAGCGGGTACTGGCCCTCGTAGAGCGCGCCGGCCTTGACCGCCGGCCAGATGAACTCGTGGACGAAGCGCTCTTGGAGGTCGTCCACCTCGGCGGCGACCGCGCCGGTGTTGAGCGCCTTGGCCTTGATCTTGGCGAGATCATCGCCCTGACCAAGATCGCCGGTGTAGGTGATGATCTCGGCGCCGTAGTTCTCGCGCAGCCAGGGGATCATGACCGAGGTGTCGAGGCCGCCGGAGTAGGCGCAGACGATCTTCTTGTAGCGGCCGATCTGGCCCGCGGAGAGCGTGCTCATGGGAGGTCCTCCTCGCCGTCGGCGAGGGCGCGGATGGCCGCCGCGAGGGCTTCGCAGCGGTCCGGGTGGGTGGGGGCGATAAACACGGTGTCGTCGCCGGCGACGGTCCCGAGGATGTCGGGGCTGTCCCAGGCGTCCAGGAAGCCGGCCACGCCTTCAGCGCGGCCATTGAGCGTGCGAATGACGACCATCACGGTGTTGTGCTGCACCGAGGTGATCTCCATCCCGACCACCTCGCGCAGCACCTTCATGTACCGGGCGCGGTTGTCGATGCGGTAGCGGAAGCCGGAGGGGCCGCGCTCGCGCGCGATGCCCATGTCTTGCAGGTCGCGCGACAGCGTGGCCTGGGTGCACTCGATGCCCTGGGCCGCCAAGAGCGCGCTGAGCTGCTCTTGGCTGCTGACCTCGTGCTCTTGCAGCAGGCGCCGGATGTGCGCGCGCCGCCGATGCTTCTCCGCCACGCACGCTCCACGGTTGAGGGCGGGCCGCCATACACGATCCTGTATGGTCATGCAAGGGCGCGCATCGAGCCGTCACCCGCGCGCCGCAGAAGAGCGGTGGAGCGGTGGAGCAGCCGCGCCGTTGGCCAGGCGGTGGCCGGGCGGGGCGCGGCCCTGGACCCGCGGTCGGAAGAGGCCTGAGAGCGACGCGCCTGACGTGCTTCTGGATGGCGCCACGGATCCACGCGAAGGCTCAGGAGGAGGATGACGCGCTGGAGGCCATTTTGATCGCGGGTGGATCCGCCGCGGCCTGGCGCGCAGCCGGAGGAGCGGCCCGCGCCGGCCCCGCGCCCCCGCCTCGCGGGCGCATGTCGACAATGCCGTGCTGGTCGACGATCAGGGATGCGCCGCAGATCCACGCGGGGGAGCGCGGAGAGATGGACGCGCCCGAGGGCCTTCTCGCGCACGGTGGATCCGCCGCGGTCCGGCGCCGCGCCGGAGGGGCGGATCGCGCCGCCCGGCGAGGACCCTTGCCTGCCCATCGGCGAAGATGACGCGATGCAGGTCATCCTCGACCACGGTGCGGTGCGGTGAGGTGAGGTGCGGTGCGGTGCGGTGCGGTGCCGACCGCGATCAGGCGGTGCGGCGCTCGCGCTCGCGGAGGATCCGGTCGACCTCGGGGTAGATCCGGTAGTGGGTGATCACCTCGCCGAAGGTGTTCTTCCACTGGCGCACGCGCTCGCGGCTGACATCGAACTCATTGGCGATGGTCTGGCCGCTCTCGCCGACCGCGAGGGCCTCGAGCAGCCGGCGGAACTTGGTCCGGCCGTAGGACTTGATGAAATTCCGCGCGACACGCTCGCGGCTCTTTGGCGATGCGACAGACATACGCGAAGCTCCCGTACCCGTGCTCGGGCCGGAGGGTGGTCGTGGCCCCCCGCCGGGCGCTGGTGGGCGCTGGCGATGGGATGGATCCGCCGAGGGGTCGGCGGGCGCACCCCGCCGCCGGTGTCGGCCGGCAGCGCGGGGAGAAGGGGCGCCGGGACCGCCGCAGGGGCGGGCACAGCGGGCTCATCGGGAACAGCGCGCGCCCGGGGGCGCGGACCGCCCGGAGCGCGAGGCCAGGGGCGGGCGCCGGGGCGGCCGCGCTCGGCGATCACCCCAGACCCGATCACCCTACGCGCTTCCCGTTGACGCGTCAATCATTCGTGGAATCACCGGCGTTCCACGGTGATCCGGGCTGTCAAGATCACGCCAAGCGGGCCTTGTTCCCGCGCTCCGATCCAGCGTGATCGGGGGGTGGCTGCACTCGACGAAGATCCGCAGCCCGCCGCGCCGCGGGGCCCCCGGCCCGACGTGGAACCCGCCCCGCGCGCCCCGGACTTTTTCACGGCGCGCGGTGTTCCGCCCGCCCCCGCGCGGCGCGGCGGCCCGCCCAGACCCGCCACACCCGCGCGAAGACGACGTCAGGCGGCCGATCCGATCTCCGGTGCGCGGGCTGGGCCGCAGGCCTCGGTGCCCCAGGCGCCTCCGGGCCGGCCCGCAGCGCGCGGCCCCGCCGGCCCCGGCCGCGGTCAGGGCGCGACGGGCTGGTTCGTCAACATGAACGTGCTGCGCGCAGTCAGCTCGTCGGGCACCGGCAGCAGGCCCGCGGCGGCCGAGGCGTAGCTGAGGCGGGTGACCACCTCGACCACGGTGTAGCCCTCGACCTCGTCGAGCTCGGCCGACAGGGCGCAGAGGCCGGCGGCCTCGTCCTCGGCCGAGCAGGACAGGCCCTGCAGGGCGAGGCCCTCGCGCAGCATGGCCACCGCCTCGGCCGGCGCCTCGTCCATCGGGATCCCGGGGGTCGCCGCCCAGCGGGCCGCGTCGCGGGTCGCGCTCTGCACCGACAGCATCCGCGAGAACATCATGCCGTACTCGATGATGCCGAGCAGCATGGCCATCAGCAGCGGCATGAGCAGGGCGAACTCGATGAGCTCGGCGCCGCCCTCGGGGCCGCGCCGCGGGAGGCTCCGCCTCATTGGACCTCCAGGTAGTAGACGTAGCCAGCGCTGAGCTGGGCGGGGACCGGGACCAGGCGCACCAGCGGCCGGTAGGCCACGTCGGCCACGCAGCGCAGGCGCAGGGTCGGGTGGCTGCCCTCGAGCGTGGTCCGCACCACGCAGGCGCCGTCGTCGCAGCGCACCCCGAGGCCGCCGAGCGCGGCCAGGGTCAGGGCCTCGACCTCGGCGTCGATGTCGTCCGAGGCCGGGTCGAGGGTCGCGCCCTGGCGGCAGCCCTGGCGCATCGACTCTTGGACCGCGGTGCGCTGGAAGAAGAGCCAGCCGAACTCCATGATCCCGAAGATGATCGTGAGCAGCACCGGCAGGATGAGGGCGAACTCGAGGTGCGCGCTGCCCCCGCGCACGCGGCGGCTCACCGGCGCCCCCGGCGGGCGGGCGGGGCGGCGGCCGCGCCCCCGCGGTCGAGGGTGGCGGCCACCAGGGCGTCGGCCCGCTCGGGCTCTTGGCCGAGCTGCAGCAGCACCGGCATCATCCCGTTGAGCTGCTCTTCGGTGAGCCGGCCCCGGTAGCGGGCCCGCAGCGCCGCCTCGCCCGCCTCGGCGGTGTAGCCCTCGCTGAGGTGATCGAGGCCGCCGGTGCCGCCGCGCGCCTGCACCCAGGCCTCTTCGCTGACCTTGGGGCGGGCGTAGGGCACCCGGCCGACCTCGGCGAGACCAGCGTCCGGCACGCTGCAGTCGAGCACCAAGCCCTCGACGGGGCCCTTGATCTCCCAGGGCGCGGCCCCGCGCGCGGGCCAAGCCGTGCGGTCGCCGGCGGTCGCCCGCAGCCGCCGGCGGGGCCCGGGCGGCACCTCGAGCGTGAACGTGTTGCCCTCGCGGATCTCGACCGCGGCGATCTGCACCGGCGGCACGGGCGTGTCGGTGCCCTGCTGCAGGCCGCTGGGCACCCGCTCGGCGACGACGGTCCAGGGGCCCTCGGTGCCCGGGCACTGGATCTGGCCGCGCACCGCGACCGGCGCGGCGCTGGGCGCAACGGGCGGCGGCGCAGCGAGGTCCTCCTTCTGATCGACGGCGGCGGCGCCATCCTCGGGCGGCGGGGCCGCCTCCTCCCCTCCCCCGCAGGCGGCGGTCAGGGCGAGGGTGAGGCCGGCGCAGGCGGCGCGGAGCGGACAGAGGGCCAAGGGGCGTGGGGGCTGCATCATCAGGGCACCAGCACGATCTGCGAGCGGTAGACGATCTCGGCGAAGACCGCCTCCAGCTCGGCGGGGGTCCGCGGGTTGAAGACGACGCCCTCGCCGGTCGCGAGGCGCTGGTAGTAGGTGAGGGCCGCGGCGTTGGTGCCGTAGATGACCGGGTAGATGTGCACCCGCTCGTCCTCCCAGAGCTGCTGGGCGAAGGCGGCGGTGGCGCCGAGCAGGTCGCCGCCCGAGCGGCAGGGCTCGGGCATCGCCGCGCGGTTGGCGCCGCCGGGGCAGAAGTCGATGCCGTCGCCGAGCACGATGAGCATGCGGTGCGAGCCGGGCAGGCCGTTGTCGTCGATCTCTTGGGCCGCGACCTGAAGGCCCCACAGCACGCCGTTGCCGTGGCTGTAGGTGTTCAACCACTCCCAGAAGCGCGGGTGGTTGGTGTCGGGCTGGATCGCCTCGAGCCCGGCGTCGCAGTGCGGCTCGCAGCACTTGTAGGTGCGGTCGGCGGCGCCCCACTTGGCGTAGTGGCTCTCGCCGGTGTTGAGCGCGTGCAGCGACTCGTGGCTGGTCACGGCCCGCCAGCCCACGATGTCGATGGCCTCGGTGGTCGTCTCGTTCGCGCCAAACGAGTAGCGCGCGTAGTACCGGACGAAGGGATCGAGGGTGCAGAGGCAGATCTCGCGGTCCCACCGCGCCCGCAGCCCGCCGTAGTTGTCGCGCAGGTTCTGCAGCGGGTCGTGCAAGAAGCCGGCGTCGCCAAAGCCCACGAAGCCGACGGTGTCCGCACCGTTGGGGTCGGTCGCGCGCATCGCCTCAAGCGCCAAGAGCGCGCCCTCTTTGGCGCTGGCCATCTTGGCGCCGTCGGCCATTGAGCAGCTCTGGTCGAGCACGAACATCAGCTCGCGCGGCTGGATGGCCGAGACCGCCGAGAGATCGCCGCCGCGGGCGCCGATGGGCAGGCCGAGGCGCGGGGCCAAGAACAGCTCGGTGGTCAGCACGTCGTCTTGGTCAATGACGACCTGGACGGCGTTGTCGCGAGAGCCGCCGCCCGAGTAGCTGTAGGTGTCGAAGTCATAGGAGCCGATCTCGACCGCCGCGTCCTCGAAGCCGTTGCGCTCGAGCATGGCGCGGGCGACCGCCTCGACCCGGACCGGGTCGCCGTCTTCGCGGGTGAACGCGATCATGCCGGCGTGGGCCGCGGCGTCAGCGGCGTTCTGGGCGCGCTGCCGTTGCATGATCATGAAGGTGAAGTCCACCGCCATCGACACGAAGACGAGCAGGGTGGTGAGCAGCAGGGCGACGAGCAGCGCGGTGCTGCCGCGGCGATGGCGGGCGCGCAGGGCGGGGAGCAGCGCGCGGGGGTGGCTGGGCATCGTGCCTCCGCCACCCCTTGCGGACCGGAGACCTGCGGACTGAAGCGGACCGGCGCGCGCCTCGACCGAGAGGGCCCCGGCGCGGCGCCCCCGATAGAGGCGGCCGCCGCCCACCTCCCCCTGCCCCGGACCCCGCATGTCGACCGACGCCGCCCTGTCCGCTGTCCGCCACACCCGCATCGTCGCCACGATCGGCCCGGTCAGCCGCGACCCCGAGGTGCTCAAGCAGCTCATCACCGCCGGGGTCGACGTCTGCCGCATCAACTGCTCGCACGCGAGCGCCGAGGCCATCCGCGGCGACGTGGCCCGCATCCGGCGCACGGCGATGGCCTGCGGCAAGAACGTGGCGGTGCTGCTCGACCTGCAGGGCCCGAAGATCCGCACCGGCAAGGTGCAGAAGCCGCTGCCGCTCGAGCGGGGCGACGTGCTGCGCGTGGTGATGGACAGCGCGCTGGTCGGCACCGGCGAGCCCGAGCCGGGGCGCGTCTTCGTCGTCGGCACGACCTGGACCCGCATGTCGCTCGACGTGCAGCCGGGCGAGCCGGTGCTCTTCGCCGACGGCGCGCTGCTCGGCCAGGTGGTCGCGGTGCGCCAGGGCGGCGCGGGCCCCGACGAGGTCGACATCCGCATCGACGTCGGCGGCGCGCTCGGCAGCAACAAGGGCATCAACATGCCCGAGACCCAGATCCAGGCGCCCGCGCTGACCGAGAAAGACCTGCACGACGTCGCTGTGGGGGTCGAGGCCGGGGCCGACTACGTCGCGCTCAGCTTCGCCCGCAGCGCCGACGACGTGAACATGCTGCGGGCCGAGCTGCAGCGCCTGGGCGCGGGCGACGTGCCGATCGTCGCCAAGATCGAGAAGCCGCAGGGCGTCGCCAACATCGACGAGATCTTGCAGGTGGTCCAGGGCATCATGGTGGCGCGCGGCGATCTGGGGGTCGAGATCCCCTTTGAGCAGGTGCCGGGCGTGCAGAAGATGTTGATCGAGAAGGCGAACAAGGCGGGCGTGCTGGTCATCACCGCCACCCAGATGCTCGACAGCATGGAGCGCAACCCCCGCCCGACCCGCGCCGAGATCACCGACGTGGCCAACGCCATCCTCGACGGCACCGACGCGGTCATGCTCTCGGGCGAGACCGCGTCGGGCAACTGGCCGATCGAGGCGGTGCAGGTCATGGACCGCATCGCCCGCCAGGTCGAGGGCAGCGAGTGGTTCCGCCTGCCGCCCCTGCACCACCTGCCGGCGAGCAGCGTGGCCGAGGGCACCGTGCTGCGGGCCGCCTGCTACGCGGTGCGCGAGGTCGCGGCGCCGATGGTCGTCTTCACCTGGTCGGGCGCCACCGCGATCAAGGCGAGCAAGAGCCGGCCCCGCCACGGCGTCTTCGCGATCACCCACAACCACCAGGTCGCCGACCGGCTCGCGCTGGCCTGGGGGGTGCGGGCGGTGACCCTGCCGGTCATCGAGGGCACCGACGAGCTCATCGCCGCGGGCGAGAAGGCCCTGATTGACGCTGGCTTCGTGCAGCCCGGCGCCGAGGTGGTGCTGCTGGCCGGCCGGGCCCCGATGCGCGGCGCCACGAACATGATGAAGGTCGAGGTGGTCGACGGGCGCTTCCACCGCTGAGCGCGGCGCTGGCCCGGTCGACCCCATGCGTCCTGACCTTCAAGACGCGGCGGCGTACACCTCACGGCCTTCGGGCAAGCCAGCGAACAGCTCGGCGAGCACCGCGGCGAACACCGTCGCGCACTCGACGTGCCACGACAGGAAGCCCTGGGGGGCGTTGAGCAGCTCGAGCACGCCCCAGCGCGGCAGGCCGTCCGCCTCGTGGATCGGCACGGCGAGCACCGAGCGGGTGCGGTAGCCGCTGGCTTGGTCGGCCGCCCGCAGGTGACGGCTGTCGGCGCCGGCGTCGCGGATCATCAGGCTCGCCCCAGAGGCGAGGACGAAGCCGGCGATCCCCTGCCCTCTCGGGATGCGCAGCTTGCGGCGCCGCAGCGCGTCGGCCCGCGGCCCGCGCAGGGCGACGAACTCGAGGTGGTCGCGGCCGGCCCCGCCGAGCAGCACCGCGCCGGACTCGGCGGGCACAAAGGTGCGGAGCAGTTGCAGGGCCAGCTGCGCCGCCTCGGCCTGGGTGGTCGCGCCCCCGAGCAGGTTCACCGCTTCGCTGAGGCGGTCCTCGAGATCGGCGGGGGGCAGGGCGCTCAGCGCGTCCGCTTCGGCGGCGGCGGCCGCGGCGGGATCGGCGCCGACGACCCGCAGGCCGATGGCCGGCTCGAGCGGAGGACCGCCGCAGAAGACATAGGGCTGGTCTTCATTGAGGAAGATCGGGCTGCTCGCGGCGCCGATCCGGGCGTCGACCCAGTCGCGCGGGCCGCCGCGGGGCCGCATGCGCAGGCGCAGGCCGCTGCTCTGGTCGTGCACGTCGACCGCCCCGAGCCCGCGCAGGGCGCAAGAGAGCAGGGGCTTGCGGGCCTGGGATGGGGCGACCCGGCGCAGGACCTCGACCGCGGCGTCCATCCATTCGTCTGCCTCGATGACAAAGACGGCCTCGTCGGCCTCCACCTCCCAGATCGACACTGGACCTCCCGCGGGGGCAGCCCGCCCCTCTCCCCCCGGCAACGGACCGGGCGCGGCCCTGGTTGAGGGGCATGGCGCGCCCCGCCGCGGGGCGGCGGGTCGGGCCCCCGCCCGGGGTTCGCCGCGGGGCGGCTCCGTCGGCTGCGCCGACCGGCCTGCGGCCGCCCGCGGGGCCCCTCGCGCGGGGGCGGCGCGGACCGGCGAAGGGACGCGCGCGCACCCGAACACCGTCAGCAGCGGCGTTGTCGGCGATGCGGCTGGGCGCGGCTAGGCCGGGTCGAAGCCCGCCCGGCCGTCAAAAGGCAGCACCAGGGGCTCGGCGCCCGCCGCGCGCACCTCGCGCACAAAGCCCGGCAGGTCGACCCCAGGCAAGAGGCGGGGCTCGTCTTGGTACGGGGTGAAGAACCAATCCCAGTGACAGGCGACCACGTACCGGGGGTTGAGCAGCTCGACCGCCGACCGCACATAGCCGGGACGATACTTGCGCCCGATGGCGCAGAGGCAGAGCACGTCGGCGCGCTGGCCGTGCAGCTCGCGGTCGATGAAGTCGGCCGAGTCGACGTGCACCACGCGCACCCCGGCGAGCTCGACCGCCCAGTTCAGCACGAGGCCGTGCGGCAGATCGGTGAAGCGCGGCGGCCAGGGCGGGGGCGCGGTGATGTTCCCGGGCAGGGTCACGCGGCCGAAGTAGACCCGTCCGTGCCGGCTGGGCAGGCCCCGGACGGTGGCGGGGCCGCAGGCGATGTCCTCATGCCCCGGGGTGGCGACGATCTGGGCCTCGGGCAGGCCGGCGGCCCGGCCGATCCACGCGACGTCGGGGGCGCCGATCAGGCGCGCGCCGGTGCGGCGGCAGAGCGCGGGCGCGTCGAGGGCGTGGTCATGGTGGGCGTGGCCGACGAGCACGTCGTCTGCGACGGGGATGACGCGCTGCAGCTGCGCTTCGTCGCTGACCAGGCGGCTGAGCCCGGTGCGCAGCAGGCCCGGCCGGCTGATGAAGGGGTCGAGCACCAGCGTGCGCTGGGCGCCGCTGAGCACGAAGCCGGCGGTGCCGAGGTAGCGCAGCGACAGCGCGCTGTCGGGACCGCCGACCGCGGGGGTGTAGAGCGCGGGATCGACGCGCTGGAGCAGGTGGTGCAGCACTCAGGCCCCCGTGGTCAGGGCGGCGGGGGCGGTGAGGCCCGCGCGGCGAAGCGCCTCGTCAAAGGCGGCGATGACCGCGGGGCCGCCCGCCGCCACCGTCAGGGTGGCGATGAGGCGGGCCTCGGGCTCGGCCCCGCCGGCCTGCCAGCCCTTGGCCTCGCCACGCAGCAGGGCGAGCAGCGGGCTGCGGCCGTGGGCGGCCCAGGCGGCGTCCATCAGATCGCGCACCTTGGCCGGCTGGGCGGGCAGCGCCCCGGCGGCGAAGGCCCTGCGCACGAGCTCGGCCCGCACGCCGGCCTCGGCCGCCCAGTCACCGAGCTCTTTGACCGTCAGCAGGTAGAGCACGGTCTTGGCCAGCTTCTTGAGGATGCCCCAGGTGACGCCGATCAGGCAGCCGAGCAGCAGGTTGCCGCGGCCCTCGGACAGCGGGGCGAGGGCCTCGTGGCCGGTCGGGTGCCCGTGGGCGGCGGCGAGCTGGGCGTAGAGGCCGCGGGCGAGGTGCCGGCGCAGCAGATCGTCGACGAGGGGCACCGGCAGCAGCGGCAGCAGGCCGATGAGGATGCAGGTGTGGGCGACGGTGCGCGTCGGGGTCATCGGGGGCCTCGGGGCGCGGTGGTCGCGGCGGTCGGCGGTCGGGGCGCTCTATCGCGGCGGCGGGCTCGCCCCGAGCCAAGCCCGGGCGAGCGAAGGGTCCGAGGCGACGAGCACCCAAGGCTGGCCCTCGCGCTCTTGCACGGTCAGCCAGACGTCGCCGCCGGGCAGCGCCGCGCCGAGCACGAGGTGGCGGGGCAGCGGGTCGGGCACGGCAGAGAGCAGCCGGCGGCGACCGCAGGGCAGGGGCCCCCGCCCCGTGTCGGCTGGCGGATCGCCGTCCAGCGCGGCCCGGCCGATCACCACGCGGCGGGCGCCGGCGGCCTCGGCCCGCGCGGCCCAGTCTGCCGGCAGCGGCGCGTCGATCTCGCGGTGGCCCCGCTCGGGCTCGCCCTCGAGCAGGTCGCAGTCGGCGATCGCGACCTCGGCCTGGGCCCAGCCGACCGCGGGGTCCTCGGCCGCCCGGGCCCCGAGCCAGGCCAGCGCGGGGTGGTCGGGCGGCAGGGGGCTCAGGCCGCCGATCCGCGCCGCGTCGATGAGCGCGCCGCCGCCGAGGCGCAGGGCGACGTGGCCGAGCAGGCGGCGGCCCTCGGGATCGCCGGGTTCGACCCGGGCGACCAGCAGGGGCCAGGCCTCGGCGGGGCGGCCGAGCGGCCCCGCGAAGGCGGCGGCGAGCTGCAGGTCGAGCGCGCGGTCTTGCCCCTCAAACGCGGCGGCCGCCCGGGCCGCCTGCGCGACGACCGCGGGCTGGCCGCCGGCGAGGGCGGACTGCAGCCCGGCGCGGGCCTCGAGCAGGGCCGGGTCGGGCCCGCAGGCGCAGAGGCTGAGGGAGAGCGCGGCGGCGCGGTGCATGGGCAGTCCGGGGCGGCGGGGCCAGGGCGTCCCGCGCCCCCGACAATAGAGCCCGCCCGGCGCGCGCCGCCCACCCCGCGAGGACCGCATGCAGACCGACCACCGCCCCTGGAGCCCCGCCGAGGTCCGCCGGCAGATGAGCCAGCTGCTCGTCGATGATCCGCCGCCCATCGTCACCCTGCACCCTGACGGGGGCGCGCCGCTGGCGCTGCTCTGCGAGCACGCGAGCGCCCGCCTGCCGCGGGGCTGCGGCGCCACGGCGGCCGACATGGCGTGGCTGCACACGCACTGGGGCGTCGATCTCGGCGCCGCGCCGCTGACCGCCGCGCTGGCCCGCCGCCTCGACGCGCCGGCCTTGCTCGGCGGGGTCAGCCGCCTGCTCTGCGATCTGAACCGGCCGCCCGGGCACCCCGATCTCGCCCGGGCCGAGGTCGAGGGCGCCCCCCTCGCGCTGAACGCCCCGCTGCACGGCGTCGACGGCGAGGATGCCCGCGCAGCGCGGGTGGCGGCCTGGCACGCGCCCTTCCACGCGGCGGTGGATCAGGCGCTCGGCGCGCGCCGCGGCCAGCTGCGCCTGCTGTTCAGCGTGCACACCTTCACGCCGCTCTACCTCGGCCAGCCGCGCCGCATGGGCATGGGCGTGCTCTTTGACGAGCACGACGCCCTCGCCGAAGAGCTGGCCCAGGCGCTCGAGGCGGGCGAGGCGGCGGCCCCCGACGGGGTCGAGGTCGCCCGCAACGCCCCCTGGAGCGGCAAAGACGGCCTCATCTACAGCCCGCAGCGGCACGGCCGGGCCCACGGGCTGCCCTACCTTGAGCTTGAGGTTCGCCAAGATCTGCTGGAGCAGGACGATCAGGTCGAGCGCATCGCCGGCCGGGTGGCCCGGGCCCTGCGCGGCCTCGGCCTGCTGCAGGGCGCCTGGCCAGGGGCCTGAGGCCCCGCGCCTAGCCCATCTCGGTCAGGGGGACGCGGGGCGGGCCGGACCCCCGGACCGGACAGCGCGAACGCTCAGGCAGGAGCGGCGCTCAGCGCTTCTTGCCGGTCTTCTTCTGGGCCTTACTGGCCTGGTTCGGCGGGTTGCGGAAGCCGGGGCGGGCGACGAAGTCGCTCGCGCGGCTCAGCACGCTGTTCTGCTTGACCTGGGACCGCTCGCCCGGGGCCGCGGGGGCCGCGGCCGCCTCGCCCTCGGCCGCGCCGGCGGCCTCACCGTTAAGCTCTTGATCGTTCTCGTGTTCGTCAGACATGGACACCTCCAGCGCACCGCCTATCGCGGCGCGGGCCAAGCCGCGCGCCCCGGGCCGCGCTGCCCAGAGGCCCGCCGCCGAGGCGGCCTTCCAGCCTGCGCCGCCCGACCAGGGCGCCCTGCAAACATGGGGTCAAAGTGACCCACCCGCCG
>JBJONS010000507.1:0-6633 GCA_046051725.1 Pseudomonadota bacterium
CCGCGGCCCAGCGAGGATCTGCTCTTCAATGGCGCCGGCGGCGGCGCTGTCGCGGGCCATCGACTGCCGCAGCCGCTCTTCAATGCTCAGGCGGGCCCGGGCCGGGGTGCGGCCCTGCAGCGCGACCGAGCCCAGCGTCGGCGCCTCGCCAAGATCGTGCACGGTGCTGAAGAAGAACTCGCAGAACTCGCGCAGATCAGCGCCAGGCTCGCGAAAGAGGCCGCGGCGCAGGTCGACCATCATCTCTTGGCCCGACTTGTAGCGGTCCTGCATGCGCGGGCGCAGGGCGCGGGTGATGGCCGTCCCGATGCCGGGCAGGCGCTGCTCGAGCTCGGCGCAGCGGGCCGCCGTCTCCCCCCGCTCGATGTTCTGGATGACGGCCTTGAGCGGGTCGCGGTGCCCCTGGGGGATCTGGTAGAGCGCCTCGCCCATCAGCAGCTCGAAAAGAATGAGCCCGAGGCTAAAGACGTCGGCGGAGTGGTCGACACGGTCGCCGCGGGCCTGCTCGGGCGCCATGTAGAGCAGCGTGCCCTTGATGCGGTCGGCGTCCTCTTTGCGGAAGTCGGCGTTGTCGACCTTGGCGAGGCCCCAGTCGAGCAGCTTGACCTCGCCCTGCGGGGTCAACATCACGTTGGCCGGCTTCAGATCGCGGTGCACGAGCTGCAGAGGCTCGCCGTTGTCGCCGGGCATCGTGTAGGCTTGGTACAGCGCGTCGGCGATCTCGCAGCCGATCTCGATGGCCGCCTCGGTGAAGAACTGCTCTCTTTTGGCGGCCAGCGCGTCCATCACGGTGCGCAGGGTCGCGCCGTGGATGTGCTCCATCACGACGGCGTGCTCGTCCTCGAGGTAGTCGAAGACCCGCACGATGCAGCGGTGCTTGACCTGGTCGAGCAGGGCGAACTCTTGGATGAGCGCCTGCACCGACTCGGGGTCGGCCGAGTTTTTGAGCTTCTTGATGGCGACGAGGCGGCGCCGGGCCGGCTGGCGCATGCGCCCCGGCACCTCGCCCACCGCGAGGTAGACCGCGCCGAACGCGCCCGCGCCGAGCTCCTTGACGACCTCGTAGTGGCCGATGAGACGTGCCAACCCGTGCGCTCCCCGCGGGGTCGTGGCCCGCGCCCATCCACCGCCCGCGGGGCGCCCCGCCGGTCCGGCCCTCAAGACCACCCGCACCTTACAAAAAAGCCGGCCGGGGGGCAAGCCCAGGGGCCCGCCCGGGGCTCAGCCCGGCGGCTCCGCCTCGACCACCTGGGCCGGCCGCCCCTTGGGCCGCCGCAGCCGGGTCAGCGCCCGCCGGATGTTGAAAAAGGCGGCGCCGACGTACGACAGCGAGATGAGCACGCCGAGCATCGGCATCACGACGCCCAGCGTGTGCCGCATGTCGGTGCGGGTGTGCCAGGCGTCCGGGCCGCGCTGGGCCGGCGGGGCGTCGAACCAGCCGCTCGGGTGCAGGCCCACCCGGGCGCCGGCCCGCGCGTAGCCGTTGAGCTGCAGCCGGACGCGGAACTCGCGCCGCAGGTGGAAGGGGTCGGTGCGGTAGCGCAGCTCGAACCACTGGTAGCGGAGCTGGGCCGTGCGCCGAAAGGCCTCACCGAGGCCGTTCTGGCCCCGGGTGATCATGCCGAGGCCGCCGCCGACGTGGGCGATGAGCTCAAGGCTCGCGTTGTCGATGCCCGAGCGCTCGAGCCCGCCGTCGATGCGCTCGTTCATGTAGCGCTCGCTGCACAGCATCTTCGGGTCGACCGCCGCGTCGGCGGCCACGGTCTCGGGGATCTGGAAGTTCCGCCGCAGCTTCGCGCCCAGGCCCACCGCGTGCACCGTCGGCCGCCGGCGCAGGTCGGCCTCGCTGCCCTCGCGCACGCCCTTGATGTGCTTGAGCAGGCGGGTGAGGCGCGGCGCGTTGTCGGCGCAGGTGTCCTGGGCGGCGATGTTGTTGAAGCCGTCGGTCAGCGCGACCACGGTCGGGCTCAGGCCGCCCTCGAGCGCGCTGAGCACGACGTCCTCTTTGAGCAGCGGCCCGGTGGCGTACTGCACCGCGTCGTAGAGGTGCGTGTAGCCGTTGAGGATGGCCAGGCCCTTGACCGTGCGGCGGAAGGACTTCTTGTCTTTCAGCAGCTTGAGCTCGCCGCCGACCGGCACCGGCTGGCCGCCGGTGAACTGCAAGATCACCACCGCGTTCTGGCCGCCCTCGGGGAAGAAGGCGTCCACCACGTCATCTTGAAGCAGCGCGCCGCGGATCAGATCCATGCGGTTGCGCCCCGACCGGTCGGTCTCGGCCATCGAGCCCGAGCCGTCGATGACCAGCATGTAGAGCTGGCCGGCGCCGGCGCTGGGCATGTGGGGCACGAGCAGGATCGACTCGCTCTCGACCGCCGCGCCGTTGTGAAAAACGCGCAGGTTGCCCTGGTGGGGCGGCAGGTCGTAGACGTTCGCGTCCGACTCGACCAGCTGGTACGACAGGCGCACCTCGCCGCTGGCCCGGTCGATGCTGGGCAAGCAGAGGTGCCGCTCTTCGTCGGGGATGCGGGCGCCCGTGCAGTCGTCGGGCGTGCGGAAGATGCTGAGCTCGAGGCCCTTGTCGGTGTCGTTCTCTTCGGGCACCACCGCCGAGACCCGGGTGGTCGTGCCGGGGATGAGCACCTGGTCTTTGGACCCGCAGGCGGCCACGCCGAGCCCGAGCGCGGCGGCGCGCAGGGCGGCCCTCACCGCTCCTCCTTCGGCAACATCAAGAACTCCACCTCAGAGCGCGCCGCGCCGCTCCCCATGACGATGCGGTCGCCCGAGCTGAGCACGGTCTCAAAAGGGGCCGGGCGGCTCGGGTTGTAGCGCAGGTCGACCCGCTCCAAGAAGCGGTGCACGGTGGTCGGCTGCAGGCTCAGGCCGCGGGCGGCGTAGACCTTGTCCTTGTCGACCTTGATGCTGAGGTGCAGCTCCATCACGCCGTCTTGGACCGGCAGCCACAGGTCGAGGCCGCGCGGAAAGTGGCCCACGAAGCGCTCGCGCCCGGCGTCGTCGAGCGGGTCGATCGGGATGCGGCGACCGAAGCGCTCGGGGCTCAGCACGCGCAGCCAGCCGGCGTAGAGGTCGTCGGGGATGCCCCAGGTCAGCAGGCCGAATGCGAAGCCCGCGCCCGCCGCGAGGCCCGCGCCGGCGAGGAAGAGGTCCTGGCCGAGGCTGGGCACGTTGAGCAGGTAGGGCGAGAGCAGGCCGCCGAGCGTGGTGCCGCTGAGGATGAACCAGAGCGCGCCACCGAACAGGCCCGCGGCGATGCCGCCAAAGACGTGGGAGATCGGGTCGGCGAGCTTGCGGACCACGAGGGTCGCGACCCCGCAGGAGAGGCCCATCACGCCAAAGAGCCCGACCCGGTACGAGAGGCTCACCAGCGTCGGATCGACGGCGTTGGCGTAGGCGGCGCTGTCTGCGTTGAGCAGCAGCGGCAGGCCGAAGGTCCACGCCGCCACGCCCGCGGCGCAGAGGCCGACGCCGAGGCCGAGGCCGATGCCGAGGCGCAGGGCCCGCACCTTGAGGGGGGCGCGCCGCAGGTTGTCTTCGCCGGCCACGCTGGCCCCGGTGATGGCGGCGGCCAGCGCGCACAGCAGCACCGGGCCGTCGAGGGCGGCCGACCAGAGGCTGGTCTCGAGCTCGACCATCACCGTCAGCACGAGCCACCAGGCCAGCAGCCCCGCGCCCGCGCACCACAGCGCCATCGCGAGGTGCCGGGCCGCGGTGTAGGGCAGCAGGTAGATGTTCACGCGCACCCCCTGGGGAGCATGGCCGACCGACCCGCTCCGCGCGCCGCAGGGTAGCGCGCGCGGGGCCGCCGCGGAGCGGGCCCCTTGCTAAGCTCGGCGCCCCGCGGGGGCTGGGTGCACGGTCCGGCCCCGCCGATGGAGCGCGCATGCAGGACCTCGCCGTCTACCTCCGCCTCACGCCCGAGTTCGGCGGGGCGCGTTTTGGCCCCTTCGAGGGCCTCGAGGTCCGCCTCGGCTCCGACGGTGAGCGCTGCCACATCGTGATCCCCGAGGCGCTCGGCGTGCTCGGCGAGCACGTCAAGGTCATCCGCCAGGACGCCAACAACCTCGTCGTGACCCCGGCCGACCGCACCGCCGCGGTCTTCCTGTGGAAGGCGGGCGAGCGCCGCCCCGCGCCGGTCCACACGCCCACCGCGGTCCGGCCCGGCGACGCCTTCGCCCTGGTCACGCCCGAGGGCCCGCGCTTCATCGTCGAGCTCGACGAGCTGCCGCCCGAGGTCAAGGCCCAGCGCGACGAGGCGAGCAAGCGCCGGGGCACCGGCCGCAGCCGCCTGACCGCCGACAGCATGGCGGCCGAGGTCAAGCGCCAGGCCTGGACCCGCATCCTCGTGCTCGGCCCGGCCCAGCTGGCCCAGCGCGCGGTCACCTTCGTGCGCTCGGGCGCGATCTTTCAGCCGCGGAACATCATCCTCGGCCTGACCATGATCGCCGGCTTCGCGTTCGGCGGTTTTCAGAGCTGCAAGGTCGGCAAGCTCAACAAGCAGCTCGGCACCCAGCAGGTCCGCATCGAAGAGTGCGACGAAGAGCTCGGGCTGGCCAAGCAGATGGGCGCCGACAGCGCCGAGATGAACTTCAAGCAGCTGGCCAGCCGCATCACGACCAGCAGCAAGCTCGGCACGGCGCTCGAGGCCGACAAAGAGCTGCAGAAGCTGGTCAAGAAAGAGGCCGCGGCGATGATGGCCGAGCCGGCCTCTTTCGATTGGCTGGTCAAGGGCAAGGGCGGCCCGCAGGCCCGGGCCTTCAACCAGTGGCGCGGCCGCGTGTTCAAGTCCGAGGTCTTCGACAACGACACCCGCCTGCTGATGACCTGGCTGGTCAGCCGCCCCGAGCAGACCCAAGAAGAGTGGACGATGGGCGTCGACAGCATGGGCGTCGACACCTGCCTGCGCGGCCCGATGCGCCTGACCTTCCGCCAGTCCAAGAACCTCGGCTTCGCCAGCCGGCTCGACGGCTGGGCGCCGGGCGGCTCGGCCTCGGTCGAGACCCCCGACGCCCGCAAAGAGCTGCTGAGCCGCACCGCCACCAGCGCGGGGATGACCCTGCCCGACCCCATCGAGATGGAGGTCACCGCCAGCGATCAGGGCGCCGGCGTCTGCGTGCACGAGCTCGGCGACGACGGCCGCAAAGAGGTGCGCGACCTGCTCAAGCAGCTCGAGGCCGCGCTCGGGCCCAACGCCGAGGGCCTGCCCGGGCCCGAGAACAACAGCGCCGCGGTCGCCCGGGTCGCGGCCTACTGGGCCGCCGACATGCCCGAGGTGCGCTACGACACCCAAAAGAAAGAGTGGGAGGGCCTCAAGCTCGACACCAAGGTCATCAGCAAGCGCCTTGAAGACAAAGAGACCCGCGGCATGTGGGCGCTCAAGCACACCGCCCGGACGATCGCCCAGGCGGTGGTGGTGCCCTGCCTCGCGGTGCTCAACGGCGACAAAGAGCGGATGGAGTCCATCTTTGGCGACCAGGAGTACCCGGTCCCCAACGGCGTGAGCTGCCTCGTGCTCAACTGGCAGCTGCTGCACGGCGAAGGCTAGGCCCGCGGCCCCGCGCCGCCGGCCGGCTCAGCGCCGCCGGCGCAGCAAGGGCAGGACCACGCCCAGCGCCAGCGCGAGGGGCAGGCTGGCGGCGCCGCCCCCGGCCGCGCAGTGGCAGCCGCCCTTCTCGCCGGCGAGGTCTGCGCCGCCGGCCAGCTCGACGCAGCCGTCGACCCCGCTGTCGCAGGCCCCGCCGCTGTCGGCGTCGCCCGCGTCGGTGGCGCCGCCGTCGGCGGTCGCCCCGTCAGCCCCGCCGCTGTCGACGGCCCCGCTGTCGACAGCGCCGCTGTCGATGGCGCCGCTGTCCAGCGCGCCGGTGTCGCCGCTGTCGCCCGGCGCGGGCGGCCGGGTGGGCTGCCCGGCGTCGAGCACCATCACCGCGCTGAGGCCGACCACCACGCCCAGCAGCGCCGCCGGCAGGCTCAGGGCCCCGCGCCGGCGCCCCCGCAGCTCACTCTCGTGCTCCATCCCGATCTCCTCCGCCCCGCGCGGGGGCGGCCTGCGCTGCTCAGCGCCCGCTCGCGTCGGTGCCTTGGCGGCCGGTCAGCTCGAGCGGCGCGCTGAGGTTGCCGTCCTCATCCATCACGCGCAGCTGCACCGTATACGCGGTGGCGTTGGCGCAGGCCACGAAGTCCTCGGCCTCGTTCCACGAGCCGACGCACGAGCCGTCGCGGCAGGCCAGCGCGTAGCGGGCGACCTCGATCTCGCTCTGCAGCACGATGATCCCGTCGAGGTAGAAGTTCTCGACCGAGGCCTCGCCCTGCGGGTCGGTGTAGCGCCCGGTGACCGACCAGAGGTTGACCGTCATCTCGCCGTCGGGGTGCGGGTAGCACCAGGCGTCCCCCTCGAGCAAGGCCGGGGTGATGCCATCGGTCGAGCCGCCCTCGCCGCCGTCTGCGGCGCCGTCGCCGCCGTCCGCGGCGCCGCCGGTGTCGTCATCGTCGCCGTCGGCCTTGGCCGGCGCGCAGCCGACCAGCGCGGCGGCGAGGAGGGTGGGCAGCAGCAGGGCGCAAAGGCGGGAGGAGGTCATCAGGGCTCCACGGCGCGGCGGGCGGGGCGGCCGCGCGCCCCCC
>JBJONS010000508.1:0-4546 GCA_046051725.1 Pseudomonadota bacterium
GCAGGTCGGCCTCGGGGCCGCTGGCCACCCCGCGGGCCCGGCGCTCGGCGATGATCCGGTCGACCACCCGCGACAGGTCGGCGAAGGCCCGGTGGAAGCGCCGGTGGCCCGGCGTCGGCCACGACATCGGCGTGGGCAGCAGCAGCTCTTCGGCCGACGAGAAGTAGTCGCTCATCACCGTGAACGCGCGGCTCACCGCCGGGCCGTCGGCGCCGATGGTCGTGCCAAACAGCATCTCGAGGGCGAGGCGCAGCGTCAGCGCGTTCATCTCGTCGGCGACGCTGTGCGGGCCCGGCCGCATCGCCCCGACCACCGCCTGCACCGTGCTGTTCATGCGGTCGGCGAAGCTGTGGACCGCCCGGGGGTGGAAGGCCGGGGCCATCAGGCTGCGCTGCCGCCGCCAGAGCTCGCCCTCGCTGGTCACCAGGCCGAGGCCGAAGACGGCCCGGCTGCGCTCGACGAAGGTGCCTTTGACGTGGTGGCGGGCGTCCCGCAGCAGCACCTGGCCGATGACCTCGGGGTCGAGCAGGTAGACGATGCGGTAGGCGCCGATGTGCACCACGACCACCGGGCCCCTGCCGCGCAGGCGCTGGACGTAGGCGAAGGGGTCGCGCAAGAAGTGACCCGCCATGCCGATCAGCGGCAGGCCCCGCAGGGTCGGCGCGGCCGACAGGGGCGAGCCGGCCGCGGGAGCGGGGGCGGGCGCGGATCGGTGCGGCATGGGAGACCTCCGGGCGCAGGCACCTATCCACCGGCCCCTGCCGGCGCGGAGGTGTCCGCCCTGGCGCTGATCTGGCCTGGGCGCCCGCCCTCTGGCTGCCGCGGCGCGCCCGCGCTACCGGCCGCCCATGCCCCCCTCTGGCCGCCCCATCGCCATCGACCTCTTCGCCGGCGCAGGGGGCATGTCTTGCGGCGTCGAGCAGGCCGGCTTCGACGTCGTGCTCGCCGTCGACCACGACCCGCACCACGTCGCCACCCACGCCCGCAACTTCCCCTACGGCGCCGCCCACGTCGCCTCGGTGGCCGCGCTCGACGGCGCCACCCTGCGGCGGCTGGCCGGCCTCGGCCCGGCCGACGAGGTCGACCTGCTCTTTGGCGGGCCCCCCTGCCAGGGCTTCAGCCACATGGGCCTGCGCGACGCCGAAGACCCCCGCAACAGCCTCGTGCACCACTTTGTGCGCGTGGTCGCCGAGCTGCGGCCCCGCGCCGTGGTGATCGAGAACGTGCCGGGCATGGCCGCGGGCCCGACCCGGCCCCTCTTCGCGCACGCCCTCGCGGGCCTCGCCGCGGCCGGCTACCGCGTGCTCACGCCGGTGCGGGCCCTCGACGCCCAAGACTTCGGCGTGCCCCAGGCCCGGCGCCGCCTCTTTGTGCTCGGCCTGCGGGCAGACCAGCCGGGCGCCTTGGCCTACCCGAGCCCCCTGCCGGCCGCGGCGCGGGCGACGGTCGGCCAGGCCTTCGAGGACCTGCCGGACGTCGACGGAATGGGGGATGGGCTCGATCACGACGAGGCGCCCTATTCACGAGAGCCGTCCGTCGAGAACGTGCTCGCCCGGGCCGCCCGCGGCCTGCCCGGCGCCCCGGCCGACCACGCCCGCCCGCGCCCAGCGCCCGCCCGCCCGACCGGCTGCGCGCGGGCCCGCCACGCCCCGGCGACCGCCGCGCTCTACGCCGCGACCCGCCCCGGCGCGATGGTGCCGGGGCACAAGCTGCCCCGCCTCGACCCCGGGGGCCAGGCGCCGACCCTGCGCGCGGGAACGGGGGCCGAGCGTGGCTCTCACACCGCACCGCGGCCGATCCACCCCCATGCTCCCCGGGTGATCACCGTGCGCGAGGCCGCCCGCCTGCACGGATACCCCGACTGGTTCTGCTTCTACCCCGGCAAGTGGCACGCCTACCGGCAGATCGGCAACTCGGTCTGCCCGCCGGTGGCCCGCGCGGTCGGGCTCGCGCTGATGCGCGCGCTCGGCGTCGATCCGGCGCGGCTGCCCCGGCCGGCGCTGGCGCTGGGCCCGGTGCCCGTGGTGGCCGGGGGCGGCCCGCCCGCGCCCCGCCGCCTGCAGACCGCGGCCGAGTTCCCCAAGGTGGTCGAGGCCCTCTGGCGGGCGGCCACCGCCCGGGGCCTCCCGCCTGTCGCCGAGATCACCGTGGGCGACGTCGAGGCGGCGATCGCCGCCAGCGGCGCCGCGCTGCCCCGGGTCCGCCCGGCGCGCTTCGTCTCGGCGCTGCTGCGCTTTCGGCGCGCCGAGGCCCTGCTCGAGCTGCCGCGGGCCGCCGGCTACACGCTCGCGGCGGGGGGCGCGGGTCGGGTCGGGGCCTGGGTGTCGCTGGCCGAGGCGGCCGCCCGGCGCGCGCCGGCGCCGGTCCGCAGCGCGGCGCTGCGCGGGGCCCGGCCCTTGCATGTACCGGGCGGCGCGGCCTCTGCCGGTGCGCGGGCCGCCCTCGCCGCGCACCCCGAGGTCTGCGCGGCCCTGGGCCTGGGCGCCCTCGTCCTGGGGGCGCCGCCGGCGGGTGAGGGGGACGGGCATTGGCCGGCGGTGGCCGACGGGGCGCCGGCGGCGGTGCTCGCCCTCGGCCACGGGCGCCTGCCGCCCCTGCGGGCGCTGGCCACGATGGCCGCGCGCGCCGGCTGCGCCGAGCTGGTCGTCATCTCTGCGCTGACCACCGTGCATGTGCTGGCGGCCCGCTTCCGCTGCGCGGGCGTGGAGGCCCAAGAGCTGGCCAGGGCGGTGTTCTCGCTGCGCCCGGTCGACTGACCTCGGCTGCCGCCGGTCCGCAGGCCCGACCCCCGCGGGACGGGCATCGGACCGGCGGCGGCCCCGCCCTTGGCGGCGCCCCGCGGCTCACCCGAGGGGGGCCGAGGCCGCGGGGAGGTGGGCGCGCCCGGCGCTCGGGCCGCTGCGCCGCCGCTGGAGCGGGGGCCTCGTCTGCGGTCCGCCCTTCGCGCACCCGCGCGGCGGCCCGCCCGCGGCGGACCTGGTCCGAAAAGCACGACCGCCGCACCCGGGTGGGGGCGCGGCGGCGGGATGGCAGCGCAGGGCTGTCGGGGAAGCTCAGCCCTTGGGGCCGTACTTCTCTTTGACGTAGCCGAGGACGGCCTTGATCTGCTCATCGTTGAGCGTGCCGCCCCAGGGGGGCATCACGCCGATCTTGCCGGTCTTGCCGTTCTTGATCGAGGCGACGAGGTCTTCGTCTTTGCGGCCGGCCAGCACCTCGGCGTAGTTGCCGCCGAGGCCGTTGTTGCCCTTGCCGTCGGCGCCGTGGCAGGCGACGCAGTAGGTCGTGTAGATCTGCTCGCCGTTGGGGCCGCCCGCGGTGGCGGTGGCAGCGGCGTCGGCGGCCGGAGCCGCCGCGTCAGCCGGAGCCGGGGGGGCGGCCGGAGCGGCAGCCGGGGCAGCCGGGGCGGCCGGAGCCGCGGGGGCGGCCGGCTCAGCGGGCTTGGGGGCCTCGCCGCCGCCGCAGGCGGTCAGCAGGCCGAGGAGCATCGCCGAGGCGACGATGCTGATGTTCTTGTTGGACGTCATGATGGACTCCTCGGAGTCGGGGGGAAGGTGGTGGACTAACCAGCCAGGCCGACTTCGCCAGGGTGCAGATCCCCGTCCCTGACGCGGGTCCTGTGGCGCGGGAGGGTGGGCGCAGGCGATCCGGGGAGCCTCCCCCACGCTCCCCCTGAAAGCTGGGGCCCGCGGCCCCGTTGGGCGCGCCCCCGCCCGGAGTCCCTCCCCATGCGTCCCCCCCGTGACCGGCGGTCCGCCCCGGCCGCCGCGCCCTGGCTGGCTGCGATCAGCCTGAGCCTCGCGCTGCTGTCCCCGGCCCGCGCCGCGCCCCGCCTGCGGGCGTCCGCTGCCGAGATCCCCGCCCTGGCCCGCTTGCTCGCCGCCACGGGCTGGACCCCCACGCCAGAGCTCTCGGCGGTCTTTCAGCCAGGGCACATCTTTTTGCCCACGCCCACCGGCCACCGCCTGCAGCTCGAGGGCTGCGTGGCCGCCCCGCCGCAGCGCAGCGCCTACACCGGCGCGCAGCTCGTCTCGCAGCTCCAGGCGGGGGTGCAGCTGCCGGGCGCCCGCGGCCAGGGGGCCTTCGTGCAAGAGCTGCGCTTCGCCGCGCCCGAGCAGCGCAGCCTGCCGGCGCTCGCGCTCGAGGCCACCCCGCGCTGCGCCGCCGCCCTGGCCCGCGCCGCCGCCGAGGGCGCCGCGCTCGACGGCGCCTACATCGTGCAAGAGGTTCTTTTCGCTGAGATCACCGAGCGGCGCTGCGGCAAGCTCGACGCGCGCGGCCGGGTGGTCGGGGCGGGCCTCGCTGGCCTCGACGCCGAGGCGGCCTGCGGCCAGGTCAGCCTCGAGCCGGTCGCGGTCGCCTACCGCACCTTGCCCCTGGCCGCCCTGCGCGGGGTGGGGCCCGTCGCCGCCGCCCCGTCCGACCGCGACAGAGATGGCGTGCAGGACAGCGTAGACCGCTGCCCCGACGCGCCGGGGATGCCCGCCGATGGAGGCTGCCCGTCCGACCGCGACGGCGACGGGCTGTCCGACGCCGCCGACGCGTGCCC
>JBJONS010000509.1:0-4903 GCA_046051725.1 Pseudomonadota bacterium
TGACAAGCCGGCGTCCGCGCCCCTACCCTCCGGGCCCGCTCGACACGACGCCTCAGCCCCGGTGGGTCCATGCTGCAGCCGCCCCCTCCGCCCTCCCCTGGCGCCGTGGTGCGCGCGCGCCAGCGCTCTTGGCTCGTCACCGGGGTGGTGCCGGGCAGCCGCCACCTCGAGTCGGCCCTGGTGCACCTCGCCTGCCTCGACGATGACGCCGCCGGCGAGGCCCTCTCGGTGCTGTGGAGCCACGAGCTCGACGCCGAGCTGGTGCCCGACTCCCCCGAGCTGCTGCGGCCGGGCGCGCCGCTCGACCCGCCGGCGCGCTTTGGCGCCTACCTGCACGCGATGCGCTGGAACACCGTCACCAGCACCGATCCCCGCTTGCTGCAGGCCCCGTTTCGGGCGGGCATCGATCTCAAGCCCTACCAGCTCGAGCCCCTGCGCAAGGCCCTGGCCCTGCCCCGGGTGAACCTGTTCATCGCCGACGACGTCGGCTTGGGCAAGACGATCGAGGCTGGGCTGGTCATGCAAGAGCTGGTGCTGCGCCAGCGCGTCGATCGCGTGCTGGTCATCTGCCCGCCCGCGGTCACCCTACAGTGGCAAGATGAGCTCGCCCAGCGCTTCGGCCTGCGTTTTGCGCTCTACGACCGCGCCTTCATCTCGGCCCGGCGGCGCGAGCGGGGCTTTGGCGTCAACCCGTGGACCACCCACCCCCGCTTCATCGTCAGCTACGCCATGTTGCGCGGTGCGCGCAGCCGTGGGGGCGCGGCCCAGCACCTTGAGCTGCTGCTGAGCGCGCTGGGCGAGAAGGCCGGCCGCACCTTGCTTGTGCTCGATGAGTGCCACCAAGTGGCGCCGGCGGGCGGCGCGGTCTACCCCATCGACTCGCGCACCACCCGCGCCGTGCGCCAGGTCTCCGAGCGGGTGGGCCACCGCCTCTTCCTCTCCGCCACGCCGCACAACGGCCACAGCCAGAGCTTCTCGTCGCTGTTGCACCTGCTCGACCCGCAGCGCTTCACCCGCGGCCTGCCCATCCAGTCGGCCGACGAGCTGGCCCCGGTGATGGTGCGTCGCCTCAAGCGCGACCTGCGGGCGACCGTGAGCGGCCTGCCTGAGCGGATCTTGGTCGACCACGAGGTCGAGCTGGGCGCCGAGAGCGCCGACGTGCGCCTCGGCCGCCTCTTGGCCGCGTACGACGCCATCTACCGCGCCTGCCTCGCCGGGCTGCCCGAGCGCCAGCGCCTCGCCCGCAGCCTGGTCATCGTCACCCTGCACAAGCGGCTGCTGTCCTCGGTGGCGGCTTTTCACCAGACCCTGCAGCTGCACGCCCGCGGCGCCGAGCAGGCCCTGCGGGCCGGGGCCCTCCCGCTGCCCCCGCGGGCGGCGGGCGACGAAGATGACGATGAGCGCACCGAAGACGAGCGCGACGCCGACGAGGCCATGTTCCTCGCCGAGGCCAGCTTCGACGCCGGCGCGCAGGCCCGGGCGCTGCGGGCCGAGCTGCTGGCGCTCAGCGGGGCGGCACGGGCCACCCCTGACGCCCGGGTGCGCGCGCTCGCCGCCTGGATCAACACGCACCTGATCCGCGGCGGGCGGTTCCATGACCGCCGGCTCGTCATCTTCACCGAGTACGAAGACACCCTCGCCTACCTGCTGCGCGCGCTGCCGCCGCTGCTGGCCGACCCGCGGCCCGAGGCCATCGCCCGCTACACCGGCCGGCTCAGCGAAGAGGCGCGCGAGCGCCTCAAGGCCACCTTCAACCAGCCGCCCGACCGCTCGCCCCTGCGGATCTTGATCTGCACCGACGCCGCCCGCGAGGGCATCAACCTGCAGGCCCACTGCGCCGACCTCTGGCACTTCGACCTGCCCTGGAACCCCTCGCGCATCGAGCAGCGCAACGGCCGCATCGACCGGGTGCTCCAGCCCTCTCCGCAGGTGCGCTGCCACTACTTCGACTGCGTCGACCGCCCTGAAGACCGGGTGCTGAGCTACCTCGTGCGCAAGATGCACGTCATCCGCGACGAGCTGGGCTCGCTGTCTGAGGTCGTCTCGGCCCAGGTGGCCGCCCGCCTCGACGCCGGCCTGCGCGGCGACGACGGCGCCCTCATCCCCGAGGCCGAGCTGGGCGCCCTGACCGAGCCCGGTGCTGAGGCCCGCGCCGCCCAACGTGAGCTTGAAGGCCGCGGGGCAGCCTTGCTGCGCGGCGATCTCGAGCAGCTCCAGGCCCAGCTGCTCGCGTCTGAGCGGCGCCTCGGCTACCGCCCCGAGCACCTCGCCGCCCTGGTCCACGAGGGGCTGATCGCCGTCTGCGGCGCCGGTCTCAGCGGCCCGCTGCCCGCGCCCGCCGGTCAGGCCCAGGCCCCCGAGGCCTTCGCCTTGCCCACCCTCGACCCGAGCTGGGGCCCCGTGCTCGAGCTGCTGCGCGAGCCCGAGGGCGAGGTCGAGGGCGACCCGCGCCGCCGCCCGCCGCCCCCGGTGCGGCCGGTCACCTTCCGGGCCGACCACCGCCTCGACGCCCCGGCGGTGCAGCTGCACCTGGGTCACCCCTTCGTGCAGCGTCTGGTGGCCCGTTTTCGGGCCCAGGGCGCGGCCCGCCATGACCTCTCGCGCCTGACCCTCATCGAGAACACCCACGACAGCGGCCGCCGGCTGCTGGTCTTTGGCCGGGTCGCCCTCTTTGGCGCCGGGGCCACCCGCCTGCACGAAGACCTCGTCGTGCTCGCCGCCGCGCTGACCGCCGACGAGGCCTTGCCGCTGCCCGCCGACAGCGCCGAGGCCGTCGTTGCCGCCGAGCGCCTGAGCGAGGCCCTCGCCCACAGCCCGCGGCCGCACCCCAACGCCCAGGTGTCGACGGCGGTGCGCCAGCGCGCCCTGCGTGACTTTGGCGCGCTGTGGCCCACCCTCGCCGCGCGCGGGGCGATGGCGGCCGACGAGGCCCAGCGCCTGCTCGAGGCCCGCGGCCAGCGCGAGGGGGCCGACCTGCGCGCCCTGCTGCTGCGGCAGCGCGCGGCCATCGAGGCCCAGCTCCGGGTCGGCGGCCCCGAGCAGGGGGCCCTCTTCCCGACCATCGAGGCCGAGCGCGAGCAGCTCGAGCGCGACCGGCGCTTCCTGCTCCGCCGCCTCGACGACATCGAAGCCGAGCTGAACACCGAGCCCGCCGCCATTGAGGCGAGCTACGCCGTCGCCCTGCAGCGTTTTGAGCCCGTCGGGCTCGCCTACCTCTGGCCCGCGAGCTGAGCCCATGCCCCGCGCCCGACGCCCCCAGAGCCGCGCCGCGCAGCTCCACGCCGACTGGATCGGCATGCTCCAACCTGACGGCCTCGTCGTCAGCGTCGCCGTGCTCGAAGAGCTCGACCTCTATGTGGCCCAGCCGCTCGAGGTCCAGCAGCGGCTGCGCGCCGCCACCGAAGCCGAGCGCATCCCCGACCTCTCGACCCTTCTGCACGATATTTTGGGCTGGAAGCCCCAGCGTTTTGTGCCCGCGGCGGCCCTCACGCCGCCGGTCAGCCTCGACCTGCTCGATCTGGGGGTCAGCCTCGCGCCCACCGGCGCCGGCGTCTCGGCCCAGGGCGAGCGCCGCCTGCTCGTGCAGTGGATCGACGGCGCGCTCGACGCCACCCCCGACGGCGACCGCTGGACGGCCACCCACACCGAGCGCTTCGAGCGCCTGCTCTCGCGCTGCGGCCCGCCGGTCGGCCTGCTCGCCAGCCCCACCGCCGTGCGCCTCTGCTTCGCGCCCAGCAACGAGGCCCCCGGCCGCCTGACCTGGCCGGTGGCCGCCCTGCGCACCGCCGACGGCCGCCTGCTCGTCGACGCGCTGCTCATGCTGCTCGGCAGCGAGCGGGTCTTCGGCTCGACGCCCGAGCGCAGCCTCGGCGCCGTGCTGCGGGCCAGCCGCGAGCGCCAAGAGCAGGTCACCGAGCAGCTCGCCGCCCAGGTCGAAGAGGCCCTGCGCGTGCTGCTCGCCGGCTGGGACGAGGCCAACCAGCGCACCGGCGGCGCCCTGCTCGCCCAGGTCGACGAGGCCGCGCTTTTTGACGGCCTCAGCACCGTGCTGCTGCGCCTCATCTTCTTGCTCTATGCTGAGGACTACGGGCTTCTGCCCACCACGCACCCCATCTACGCCGAGGCCTACAGCGTGGTCGGCCTGGGCGAGGCGCTGGCCGAGGACGCGGTCACCCACGCCGAGGCCCAGACCCGCCGCTTCTCGGCCTGGCCGCGCCTGCTCAGCCTCTTCCGGCTGGTCTGGTCGGGCGGCAGCCACGGCGATCTGCTGCTGCCGCCGCGCCAAGGTGACCTCTTCCACCCCGACCGCTTCCCGTTCTTAGAGGGCCGCCCGCCGCTGAGCAGCCACACCACCGACCCGGTGCGCGTGCCGCCCGTCGACGACGCCACCCTGCGCGAGGCCCTCGACCGGCTGCTCTACCTCGAGGGCCAGCGCATCTCGTACCGCAACCTCGAGGTCGAGCAGCTCGGCTCGGTCTATGAGGCCCTGATGGGTTTTGAGGTGCGCCGGGCCAGCAGCGAGACCGTCGCGCTCAAGGGCGGGGTAAACGTCGAGCTCGGTGTGCTCGCCGAATCAGAGCAGCCCTACCTCGCGCTCGAAGACATCAGCGGAGAGCGCAACGCCCGCCTGCGCAAGCTGGTGCCCGGCCTCGCCGCCCTGCGCCCGACCGGAGACCCCGCCGCCGACCGCGCCGCGGTGGCCGCCGCCCTCGCGCCCCTGCTCGACCCGCGCCGCCCGCCGATGCCCGCCGGCCGCCACTACCTGCAGCCCGGCGCCGCCCGCCGCAGCTCGGGCTCACACTACACGCCCCGCTCGCTGACCGAGCCCCTGGTGCGCCACACCCTGGCGAACCTGCTGGCCGAGAAGCCCACCAGCGCGCTGATCTTGGCCCTGCGCGTCTGT
>JBJONS010000510.1:0-9543 GCA_046051725.1 Pseudomonadota bacterium
CCGAGGCCCAGCGGCAGGGCCTCGAGCTGGTCGGGCGAGGTGAAGACGGCGATCAGCGCGTCATGGTCAGCGGCAGAGACGGCGGTGGGCGCGATGGGGTGCAGGGGCGGCAGCATGGGACCTCCGCCGGCCCCCTTATCGCCGTCGGCGCCGCCTCCCCCAGGCCGCGGGGCCCTCAGTCGCCGCAGGGCGGGGTGCGGGCGAGGGCCGCGCGCAGGGTCAGCAGGGCCTCGGCCGGCGCCTCGGCGACCCGGCAGCCGACGATGACCGCCGAGGGGTCGCCGGGCAGGCTGCGGGCGTGCCGGACCTCGAGGCGCAGCGGGGCGCCCTCGCCGCTCGGCACCATGACCGCGCCGGTCACGGTCGCGCCGGGCCGCAGCAGGCGGTCGGCCCGCGCGGCGACGAGGCCCACGCCGGTGGTCGAGACGTCGTAGAGGCTGAGCAGGCGCACCAGGGGCTCGCGCTGCTGGAAGCTCCAGCCCGGCCGGCCGAAGACCTTGCGGCGCTCGTCGCCGCGGCGCTCGCTGCGCTCGACGCTGGCCGGGAAGCGCAGCTCCCAGCGGCGGTGGCCATCGGTCTCGGCGATCACGGTGAGGAAGGCGTAGGCGGCCTCGCCCTGCAGGTAGCTGACCCGCACGACGGCGCCGGGCGCCGGCGCGGCGCGGGGCCCTTGGCCCTCGGCGAGGAAGAAGGCGAAGGTGCCGGCCTTCGGATCGGGCATGGCCAGCACGCCCTCGAAGGGCTGGCCGCCGAGCTCGACGACCGCGCCGCCGATCTCGGCGGCGGCGTAGAACAGGTGCGAGATGACGTCCCGCTCACGGCTGAGCCAGAGCGGCGCGGCGGGGGCTGGGCTGGCGTGGACCATGGGCTGCTCCTGTGGGGCCCGCGGCCCCCTGTGGCGGGTGTCGGCCCCCGCGCCCGCGCCCATGAGCCCCCGGGCGCTGATCGGGCCAGCGGTGGGGCCCGCGCGGCGTTAGGGCGCGGCCAGGGGGTAGCGCATGTGGATCCGTTCGGTCGAGGTGCGGGGCCTGCGCGACCTGCCGGGGCACCGCCTCGACGCCGAGCCGGGCGCGGTGAGCATCGCCGGCCCCGATCCGGCGAGCACCGCGCTGTTCGACGCGCTTGAGCTCGCCTTCGCCACCTTCGCCGGCGCGCCCCTGCTGCCGCTGCTGCGCCGGGTGGGCGCGGCGACCGCCGCCAGCGAGTCGGCGGCGCCCGGCGAGCTGAACCTGCTCGACCCCGCCGGCCTGCGCGACTGGCTCGCGCCGGGCCAGCAGAGCGTGAGCGTGCTGCTGCGCCTCGCGCTCGACCCGCAGCTGCACGCCAAGCTGCGCGCGGCGGCCAGCGGCGACCCGCGGGTGGCCCTGGCCCTGGCCGAAGACCCGACCTTGACGCTCGTGGTCGGCGCGGTGGCGACCACCGACTTCACCGCGCTGGCCGTCTCTCTGCAGCGGCTCGACCTCGGCGCCGAGGCGCTGTGGGCCCCCGAGGCCGAGCGGCCGCGGTGGCAGCGGGTGCTGCTCGGCGCGCTGGGCGAGCGCCTCGCCCGGGCGCCCGGGCCCGACCCCCTCGGCGCGCTGCGGGCGGCCCAGCGCGGCCGGGCGGCTTTTGGCGCCTACACCCGCTGGACCAGCGCGCTGCTGCCCGAGGGCCCGCGGCTGCGCCTCGCTGAAGACGCCGACGGCGCGCCGCTCTTGCTCGGCGACGAGCTGCCCCTGCGGCGCTTTGGGGCCGCCGCCCTGCGCCGGGCCGAGCTGGCCGCCTCTGCGGTGCTGTCGGGGGCCGACGTGCTGCTGGTCGAGGGCGAAGACCCGCTGCTGCTGCCCTTGCTCGAGGGCGACGGCGCCTGCCTCGAGCAGGCCCTGTGCGCCGCCGGCGGCCCGCCGCTCCACGCCCTGGCGGCCCCGCCCGGGGCGCGGTCGACCCGGGCCCTGCCCTTCGCGCGGAGCTCGGCGTGAGCGGCGAGGCCCCCGCTGCTGCCCCGGCGCCGCCGCCCGGCGCGCCCGCGGCGGCCCGCTTGCCGGCGATCTGCCTGCGCTGCGGCGGCGAGAAGCTCGGCGCGCTGGTGCCCTGCCGGGCCTGCGGTTTTGTGCCCCAGGGCCCCGAGCGGGCGGTGGCCTGGCTGTTCTCGGCCCACCACCTCAGCCCCGACGAGCTGGCCGCGGCCGGCGAGCGGGTGCGGGCGGGCGAAGAGCCCGACCCGAGCCGCGCCCTGCGCGAGCAGGCCCGGGCGGCGATGGGGGCCGCGCCGGCGGTCGAGGCGGCGGCCGAGCCCCTGACCCGGGGCCAGAAGCTGTGGATCGTGCTGGCCAACCTGCTGCTCACCACCTTCGCCGGCTACGCGGTGTGGTTCGGGCTGCGCGGCACCCGGCCGCGGGCGGCGCGCGAGGCCCTGCTGCTGACCGTGCCGGTCAGCGTGGTGAGCTTGGCGCTCTGGCTGGCCGAGCAGCTGCGCGAGGCCTTCTCGTAGCGGCGCTGGTGGGCTGATACGGGCCGACGCTGACTCGGCTCGAACGCACACTGGGCGAGATGCCTCACCCAAACCGCAACAGTCCAGGTCTTCGCGGTGAACCCCCTCATCGCTCATCGCAGCAGCGGGCCGCGCCGCCTCCGGGGGGGTTTCCAAAGGGGGGCCTTTGCGGGCTGGCGCGCGGCGCTGCCATGCGCCGCGCGAAGCCTGCCCGCTGGCCCCCCTTTGGCGGGGGATGCAAGGGGCCTCGCAGGCCCCTTGCCCGGGGGGTCTGGGGGCCGGCGGCCCCCGGCATCCTTGGTGAAACAGCCAGTTGACAGCGAGAACGGCCTCGTCTACTCGATGAGGCCAAGCGTCGAGTGCGCGAGCCGATTCAAGCGAAGCCGGGATGAAGCGCGCGGACGCTGCGCCGGCGCGGCGGGCCGCCCGCGCGGTTAACTTGCGAAGACAGCGTGCTGCACGCCAACCCCGGAGCCGCGCCGCTCAGCGTCCCTCGAGGTAGCGCGCCCGCCATGCCGCCGAGGTCGCGTCGGCTTGGCGGGGGTGCGCCGGCGGGGGCACCGGGACCGCGGCCGGGTCGGGGTGGTCGAGGGCCGCGAGGCAGGCCCGCAGCGCCGCGGCCGGGTCGGCGGTGAGCGCCTCGTAGCGCAGCAGGTGGACCGGCCGACCGGCGAGCCGGCGGTCCCACTCGGCCTCGTCTTCGTCGATGCGGCGCAGCAGCGCGTCAATCTGGGCGCGGCGGTAGACCGGCGGCAGCAGGGGGCGCTGCCAGGCCGCCCACTGGTTGGTCTGCAGCGCGCGGGCCCACGACAGCGCCTGCCCGAGGCGGTCGCCGCGCTGGATGCGCAGCACGCGGACCGGCCCGAGCAGCCCTTCGAGGGGCGCCGGGCCGGCCCAGCGGCGCAGGTGGTGCAGGTGCAGCTTGAGCCCGAACCACCCGCCCTGGCTGCGCCGGGCCCGCACGCGGGCGAGGTGGGCCTGGACGCGGGCCGGGCCCCAGCCCCAGCGCCCGGCCAGGGCGCCGACGGCGGGGCCGACCAGCAGGGCGTTGCGGAGGCGGGCGGCCGGCGCGCCCAGCCGCAGCTCCCAGTCGCGCAGCTGCATGGGGTTGAGGTACTCTTTGGGCGCCCCGGCGGCCCCGCAGTCCCACAGCAGGTTGCAGAGCAGCGTGCTGCCCGAGCGGGGCAGGCTGGCCACCACGTAGGTGCGGGGCGGCGCGGCCGGCGCGGGCAGGTCCCAGGCCGGGCCGTTGCGGGGGTCGAGGAGCAGGCGGGTCAAGGTCGGGCCTCGGGCGCGGGCGGCGCAGGGGCGCGGGCGCCTCAAAAGTACGTGCGGACCTGGGCATAGAGGGTGGTCGGGCTCAGGCCCAGCTCACTCTCGGTGGGGGTGTGGCTGGTGCGCCAGGCCTGCCGCAGCGCGGCGAGGTCAGCCGCCGAGATCAGGCCGGCGGCCTCTGCGGCGGCGGCGGGGCCGGCCACCTGCGCGGGCAAGGGCGGGGCCTCGCCCGGGCGCGCGCCGAGGCCGGCGTAGCCCCCAAGCGCCACTTCGGCGTTGTCGGCCACCGACCAGCCCAGGCCCAGGCCGAGCAGGGCGGAGGGGTCGCGCAGGTTGCTGATCAGGCTGAGGCTCGACTGCAGCGTCGGCCGGAGCTCTTGCTGCAGGGCGACCGCCCCGTAGACCCGGCCCAGCAGCCACTGCTCGCCGCGGCTGACCCGCGGGTCGGTGGCCTCGGCGAGGTAGTCGTCGGCCGCGGCGGCCCCCATGCCCTGCCGGTAGAGCTCGCCGCTGAGGCTGGTGCGCGGGCCGGGGCGCCAGTCGGCGCCGACCAGCGCCCGGGTGAACGGGTCGCGGTCGGCGGGCAGGGGCGCCTCGCCGAAGATGGCGCGCAGCGCGTTGATCGCAGGGGCGGCCGCCTCGGGGTCGGGCGCGGTCAGGCTGCCCTCGGCCCGCAGGCCGACCGGGCCCCAGCCGCCCGAGGCGGAGAGGCCGAGCACCTTGTCGTTGTGGTTCAGCGCCAGCATCAGGCCGAGGTCCCAGGTGCCGAGCCCCTGCTGGGCCCAGGCGACCGCCACCAGATCGTCGAGCAGCGCGTTGTTGGCGCCATCAGCGCTCGACCCGACCGGCTGGCCGGCCCAGGCGCCGACCAGGCTCGCCTGGCCCGACTCGCCCCACCAGGCGTCGACCCGCAGGGCGTCGACCCCGGGCTTGTAGCTGCTGTCGATCACCGTGGGGGAGAAGGGGCTGACCAGGTCGAGGGGCGTGAAGAACAGGCCCCGCCCAAAACTGATCGGCTGGCGGCCCAGATCGACGCCGAGGTGCGCGCCTTTGGCGGCGATGTGCAGGCGGTCGATCCGGGCCTGGGCCCAGAGCCCGGCGCCGTCCGTGAGCGTCGCGTTGAGATCGACGAGCTGGGGCACCCCCGCGCCGGTCTGGACGAAGCGGGCCCCGTCGATCGCGCCGGGCGCCCCGGCGGTGAGCACGGGGTGGACCTCGGCCCGCACCGGCCCCGCCCGCAGCCCACCCTTGAGGCGCAGGTCGAGCAGGCCCTGGCCCGTGGGGTCGGGCGGCATCAGGGGGTGGTCGTAGGGCAGGGTGGCGAAGAAGAACTGCTTGAGATCACCGGCGAGGCTGAAGGTCGCCCCGGGCTCTGCGGCCCGCGCTGGCGCGGCGGTCACGCCGAGGAGCACGCCGAGGAGCACGCCGAGGAGCACGCCGAGGAGCAGGGCCCACGGCCAGCCGAGGGTCGATCGGCCGGTCTGCTCGACGGGGGGCGCGCCGCGGCGGGCCGTGCGGGCGGGGAGGAGAGGCTCAGCCACGGCGCTCGTCCCGCTGGACCTTGCCGTCTTCCATCCAGATCACGCGCCGGGCCCGCTCTTCGACCTTGGTGTCGTGGGTGGCGAACACGAAGGTGATGCCCTGGTCGGTGTTCAGGCGGCGCATCATCTCGACGAGCTCGGTGCCGGTGCGGCTGTCGAGGTTGGCGGTCGGCTCGTCGGCGAGCACGAGGGCCGGGGCGCCGGCGATCGCCCGCGCGACCGCCACCCGCTGCTGCTGGCCGCCGGACAGGGCCGACGGCAGCCGATCACCGAGGCCCTCGAGGCCCACCGCCGCGAGGGTGGCGTCGACCCGACGGCGGCGCTCGTCGTCGGGCACGCCGCGCATCAGCAGCACGAACTCGGCGTTCTCGCGCGCGGTCAGCACCGGGATGAGGTTGTAGGCCTGGAAGACGAAGCCGATGCGGTCGAGCCGCAGCCGGCTGAGCGCGCCGCTGGACAGCGCGCCGAGCGACTGGCCGTCGACCTGCACCTCGCCGCTGGTCGGTCGGTCGAGGCCGCCGATGAGGTTGAGCAGGGTGGTCTTGCCGGAGCCCGACGCGCCCATCAGCGCGACGAACTCGCCGGGCTCGATGTCGAGATCCACGCCGTCGAGGGCGTGCACCTCACCCTCGCCCTGCAGGTAGGTCCGGTGGAGCTGGCGGGTGGAGACGATGGGCACGGGGGGCCTCCGCGGCGCGGGGTTCAGACGTGGCGCATGGCGTCGACCGGCGACAGCCGGGACGCGGTCCACGCCGGCCAGAGGGTCGACAGGATGGTCATCAGCCAGGCCGCCAGCGTCCAGGCCGCCATGCCGCCGAGGTCCCAGGTCGCGAACAGCGTGCTGCTGATGACCACGCCGGCGGTCTCAAAGCTCTCGCTGCCGAGCATGTCGCTGTAGTCGAGGCCGTAGGTGACCAGCGGCCAAGACAGCGCCACGCCGAGCAGCAGCCCGGCAGCGGCGGCGCCCGCACCCAGCAGGGTGCCCTCGAGCACGATGAGGGCGGCGATCTGGCGGGGAGGCAGGCCGAGCGCCAGCATCACGCCGAACTCGCGGATGCGCTCCATCACGCTCATCAGCACCGTGTTGAGCACGCCGATCGCCACGATGAGGCCAATGATGCCCATGGTGACGGCGTTGTTCACGCGGTCGGCCCGGATGAACTCGACCACCTCGGGCAGGGCCTGCTCCCAGTCGAGGACCTCGAGCTCGGGGCGGGCCAGCGCCGCGGCCAGCGCGGCCGCGATGGCGGCGGTGCCCTCGGCGCTCGGCAGGTGCAGGCTGATCTGGTTGGCGGTGTCGGGCCGCTCAGAGAAGGCCTGCGCGCAGGCGAGCGTGGTGACCGCGAGGTTGGCGTCAATCTCGACCGCCCCGGTGCGCAGCAGGCCCCGCACCCGCAGCAGCCGGCTGCTGACCTCGGTCTCGCCCTGGGCCATCAGCACCACCTTGTCGCCGACCCCGACCTTGAGCCGGCGGGCCAGCTCTTCGCCCAGGACGACGCCCCGGTCGTCATCGTCGGCGAGCCAGGCGCCCGCGCTGAGCTTCGTGTGGGTGTCGGTGACCGCCCGCTCGGCGCTGGGCTCGATGGCGAGCAGGCCCGCGCCGACCGCGTTGGCCGGGCTGGTCAGCAGGCCGGCGATGCGGCTGCGCTGGACCACCCGCGCCTCGGGGTGGGCCGCCCGCGCCGCCGCCGCCACCGCCCCTGACCCGCCCACGAGCCGCAGCGGGTCGGGGTCGGCCTGGTAGCCGGCGGCTTGGATCACCACGTGGCCCGCCTGGGCGCTGATCGCGGTGTCCATCATCGCCGTGTAGGTGCCCTCGTTCATGTTCACCGCGACCAGCACGAGGCCGAGGCCCCCGCCGATGGCGGTCGCGGTGATCAGCGTGCGGCGCAGGTTGCGGCGCAGGTTGCGCAGCGCGAGCCCGAACAGGGTCAGCCAAGCGAGCAGCGGCGAGGTGCGCGTCGGGGGCGAGGGCGGCGCCTGGGGGGTGACCATCGGCGACTCCATCAGCGCTGCCGCATCGCGTCGACGGGCTGCAGGCGGGCGGCCCGCAGCCCCGGCCAGACCGCCGCGATCAGCGAGACCAAGACCACGAAGACCACCGGGGCCCAGACCCCGTCGGGGTTGACCACCCCGCGGATCACCGGGTCGAAGGACACGCCCCCGAAGCTCAGGCCCTTGCCGCCCGCGCTCATGTCGATCCCGACCTTGACCAAGTAGAGGTCGATCAGCAGCCCGAGCGTGATCCCCGCCGCGCTGCTCACGACCCCGATCAGCCCGGCCTCGAGCATCACCAGCGCCATGACCCGCTGCGGGCTCAGGCCGATGGCCTTGAGCACGCCGAGCTCACGGGTGCGCTCGAACACGTTCATCAACATCGTGTTGAGCACGCCCAGGCCGGCGACCGAGAAGACGATGAGCATGACCATGCCCTTGCCGACCGCCTGCGAGTTGATCATCTGCGCGGTCGGCGGGCTCGCCTGCCACCAGCTGCGGGTCAGCAGCGCCGGTCCGGCCAGCGTCGCGGCCACCGCGTCGCGCAGCGCGTCGGCGCCGTCGATGTCTGTGCCCAGCACGATGAGCTCGTGGGCTTGGTCGGGCAGGGCGAGGGCCTCTTGCAGGGCGGGCAGCCGGGTCCAGACCCCGGAGCGATCACGCAGCGCGCTGCCGGTCTCGACCACCCCGACCACCGTGAACAGCGCGTTGCCGATGCTGCCGTCGGCCGCCTGTGTGATGAGCACCAGCTCGCCCCCGGGCTCGAGCTCGAGCTCTTTGGCGAGGCCCGCGCCGATCACGGCGGCGTTTGCGGGGCCCTCATCGAGCCAGGCGCCGCGGACCACCCGGCGGCGCAGGCCCACCAGCGCTTCTTCGCGGCTGGGGTCAACCCCGAGGAAGAGCGCGCCCGACGAGGTCTCGTCGCCCGCCGCGAGGCCGGCGCAGCTCAGGCGCGCCCCGACGGCCTTCACGCCGGGCAGGGCGTCGAGCGCCCGCAGCTTCTCGTCGACGCCGGGCACGGTGTCGTAGAGCTGCTGGTCGGCGGGCCAGGCGGGGTGGTGCACCTGCACGTGGCCGAGCGCTTGGCCCACCAGCACGTCAAACATGCGCGCGTAGACCCCATCGATGATCGCGAACATCGCCATGCACATGCCGATGCCCACCGCCATCGCGCTGACGGTCAGCCAGGTGCGGCGCGGCTGACGCCACAGGTTGCGCCATGCGATGCGGAGCAGGATCGGCACGGCGCCTCCTCAAGGGACGGTGGGGGAGGCAGCCCTGCGCCGCCCGCGGTCGGTCAGGGCTTGAGCGCTTGCAGGGTGAAGGTGCTCTCGGGCAGGGCAAGGTCGAAGTCCATGCTCTCGACCCGCAGCAGGGTGAACTCGCCGGGCTTGTCGGCAGGGACCACCCGCTGGACCGTCGGCATGGGCTTGCCGTCGATGGTCTTGACCTCTTCGAAGGTGAGCGTGCGCACCAGGGTGCCCTTCTCGTCGAAGTACTCGACCTTGCGGGGCAGCTTGTCGGCCCCGATCTCGACCATGACCTTGCCCCAGACCACCGGCGCGTCGGGCTTGGCCACCAGCTCGATGCGGTAGCTCGTCGCGCCGGCCACCCCGGGCTTGGCCACCAGGGTGGCGGTGAAGTCGTCGGCCAGCCGCGAGCTGCGCACCAGGTCGTCGTTGGTGATGTGGCTGCCCATCCATGCGCCGCCCATCATGGCGGCTGGCACCTTCACGGTGCGATCGACGTTGGGCAGGTAGTTCCAGATGTTGTCGCCGCTGCGCAGCGTCGACACGCCCTTGTCTTTGGCGGGCTCGAGCAGGCGCACCAGCGAGCGGTCTTCGCCCTGGCTCCACACCTCGATCTTCATGCTGCGGGTGTAGCGGGCGGTCTGGACCTGCATGGCCATCACGCCGTGGCTCGATGCGCCGCGGTTGAGATCGTCGGTCGCGTCGAGCAGCTCGGCGATGGTGGGCTCGGCCGCGGCCGCCGGCGGGGCGCTGAACAGGGGCAGCGCGAGCGCGAGGGCGAGGATCCGCGCAGCGACGCAGAGAGCGCCACCGTGGCGCGGCGCGGCGCCTGCCTGGAGGGCGGGGCGAGGGGCGGTGGGGATCATGGCGCGTCCTCGGGTGGGGTGGCCGGCGGCCCGCGGCGGCTCTGCGCGGCGAACTGCAGCAGCAGGCGCGGGTACTCGCGTTCGAAGAAGGCATAGATCTCGCGGCCCTCTTCGAGCCGCGCCCGGCGGGCGGGCGGGGCGCCGTC
>JBJONS010000511.1:0-3509 GCA_046051725.1 Pseudomonadota bacterium
GGCGCAGCGCGGCGCGACCAAGGGCGCAGCCCGCGCGCGGAGGAGGGCCGCCGACGGCCCGAAGGGACGGCGGGGCGCCCGGAGGGAGGCGGAGCGGGAGCGGCGCCGGGAGCGGAGCCAGCCGCCTGGGCCCACGACAGGGAACAGACCGCGCGACAGCCGGGGAAGAGGTGCCATTGCCCTGACGTGCCCCAGGGGGCGCTGCCTCAAGCGGTCGACACAAACCGGGGAGCACCGCCTCAAGCGCGTTGGGTCTCTCTTCGGTCTTGGCGCGCCCCGGAGCCAGGCTCAGCCCAGGGGACCCTCGGGGTCGGCATGCGCCGTTCGCCCGGTGACGCGCTTGACCAGCGGGATGATGAGGGCGAGCACCCCGGCCAGGCCCAGCGGCAGGGCGGCGACGGCGCAGATGAAGGCGCCGATGACGGCCATCATGCCGCCCGTCTGGAAGGACGCGCGGCGCTCGGCCCAGACCAGGGCCGACGCGCTCACCTCGCCGGGTTGGGCGAGGAGCACCGGCGCGGCGGGCGGCTGGGGCCAGGGGCGGAGCTGGCCACCGTCCTGCATCGCCATGACGGTGAGCATGCGCGGCGTGAGGGCGCGGTATGAGACGCGCTGGTCGCCGATCCCGGGCCGATGTGGGGTGGCGTGGAGGTGGATGTGGCCGTCGAGGAGGCGCCCCCCTGCGGCGTCGGCGTCGCCCTCGGTCAGGGGGACCGGGTCGAGGGGCGGAAGGGCCTCGATGACCTCTTCGGTGAGCGCATAGGCGCCGAGGCGAGCGCCGTCGCCCAGCACGACACGGCCGTCGTGGGGGATTCGTGTGGGGTTCTCGTGCCCTTCGGGCTGTTCAAAGCCCCGGGTGTCGATGAGGTCCTGCGACCAGTCTTGATGGTACGCCTTTGTGTGGGTCCTGCGGGCGCTCCGGCCGGAGCCAGACCGGTGTGTCTCGGTCACCTCGACCCACTGGAAGGTCTCGACGACCCGCACGAGCGCGACGGCGTGTGGTCGCTGGACGGCGAAGGCCTCGTCACGGGCTGGGGCGTCCGCGGTGGCCTGGGCGACGACGCGAATGAGCGCGCCGTCCCGGGTGGGGTCGACGGTGTCGGCGGGGGCGTCGACCACCGCCGCGAGCACGCCGCGCCACTGGCTGTCCGTCCACGCGACTGCGCCGGCGGCGAGGCCGACGAAGGAGCCCCCGCAAAGCAGGAGCGCAGCGCCGGCTGCGGCGAGCAGGCCCATCTTGCCGGCCAGTGTGGCGCGGACGAGGAGAGAGACTTGGTCTCGGGGGCTGGGCACCGGAGGCTCCGTTGCGAGAGCGGGCGAGGCTCGGCAGGCCCGCTCACGGCCGCCACACCAGCCGGGTCCAAGCGATCTCCTCGGTTTCCGGGGCGGGCGTAGTGCCGCCCAGCTTGCTCGACAAGGTGTGGCTCGTACTTCTCCGCACGGCCGACCCAGCAGAGCCGCGGAGCCCGGCCGGGCGCTCTGGCGAGGCCCACCACCCTCACGCCCAGCGCGCTGCGAGGGGCCCGGCGGCCCGGGCCCGCGGTGGACGAATGCGAGCAGCGCGGAGGGCTCCAGCCCCCGCCGCCCCGGTCGGCCCCGCATCCGCGCACCTGGACCCGCCGTGCGCTGCGCGGTGCGCTTCGGCGCGCTCCGCGCCAGGCCGGCCGGAGCGGGGCGCGCAGCGCCCGTCGCGGCGCAGCGCGGCGCGACCAAGGGCGCAGCCCGCGCGCGGAGGAGGGCCGCCGACGGCCCGAAGGGGCGGCGGGGCGCCCAGGGGTCGACGAGGCCGAGCAGCGGTGCGCAACCCGGGACCGCCGCAGCGCGCAGGACCGGCCCCCCGAGCTTGATGAACCGCCGGCGCAACATGCGCGACCCCGCCGACGGGCTGCCGCGGGCTTGGGCCGCCCGCACCTCTGCCCCCGCCGACATGGGCCCCCTGGCGCTGTTCACGATGGTTGCGCGCCCCCAACACCACAAGGTTGTGTCGCGCCCAGGGCCCGGCGCGGGAGCCCGAGAGGTCAGGTCTCGGAGATCTTCGGTCGAACCAACAGGATCCGCTGGCGCTCTGCGCGCTTTGGAGCTACACCGAGCAGGTTGACCCAAAATCGAGCACGGAGCACGCTGATGCGCACTGAGACCCTGTTGATCCCCATGTTGGCCTTCGCTTGCGCATCGGACAAGAACACAGAAAGCAACACCAGCGGCGATGATGGCGGGGAAGAGCAGACCTACGACGAGTGGCAGAGCGTGCGGGCCTGCGCGGGCGACGCCCCGGCGGCCGACATCGCCGCCGAGGTGGCCCTGGTGGCCGCCACCGAAGAGAGCCTGCACGAGATGGTCGCCTGCGGGATGCTCTACTACACCATCATCTCCGACCTTCTCAACGTGCTGCAGGTGATGGTCACCGCGGGCCCCGACGCGGTCGCGCTGACCGAGGGCTACACCACCGATGGTGCGGGGCAGTACCGCGCCGCCCCCGCGGGCAGCGGCAGCACCGTCATGGACGTGCGCTTCTTCTTCGGCGACGACTACACCGCCGGCGCCCGCGGCGACCTCATCACCCACAACCTCTTCGACCCCGACAGCTACCTGACCAACGTCCGCGTCGAGGTGGATCCGGGCTCTTTCGAGCTGGTCCTGCGCTACGACGAGCACGGGCCCTTGGTCGAGCTCTTGGGCCGCGGCGACAGCCCCCGCAACCCCCTGCGGATCAGCGCCGACGCCGTTGGAGAGCTGGCGTCTGAGCTCGGCAAACAAGGGGTCGACATGGACATCCTCGTGGACGATCCCCGCGAAGGCGGCGTCATCACCTACAGCGTCAACGCCACGCCCACGACCGTCGAGAGCGCCGCCCTGGGCGAGCGGATCGACCTCGCCGGCCTGGACTTGTCCGCGACATCGGCCGCCACGGGCCAGGACCTCAGCACCCTGACCTGGGACCTCGCCTACGCCCGGTCGGGCGCCGCCCTCAACGGGCGGGTCGACTTCGAGGTCCTGGGCGGCAGCTTCGACTACCTCGGCACCTGGGACTGGAGCGCGAGCCCCCAGCCGGTCCGCACATTGTCCTGCCCCTGAGGCGCGCTGCGCGGCCTTGACCCCGCGGTGCGCAGGCGGGGCGACCAGGCCGCGCCCCGCGGCGGCGGGCCCCGGCGCCCGCGCGCCCCGGGCCGGAGCGCCGCTGCCACTGGAGTCGCAACAACAGGGGCGAAGAGCCTCCCCGCTGCGACTTGAGTCGCAAAAACAGGGTCGAGGAGCCTCCCCGCTGGCACTGGAGTCGCAAAAACAGGGGCGACGAGCCTCCCCGCTGCGACTTGAGTCGCAAAAACAGGGTCGGGGAGCCTCCCCGCTGCGACTTGAGTCGCAAAAACAGGGGCGAGGAGCCTCCCCGCTGCGACTTGAGTCGGAGCGGGGCCGCGCCGCTCGCCCGCGCAGCCCCGTCGACCTCCGCCTCGCGCGCGCCACCCGGGCCGGAGCGCGGCCGCAGGCCGGTCGCGCAGCGACCAAGGGCG
>JBJONS010000512.1:0-10927 GCA_046051725.1 Pseudomonadota bacterium
GAGCTGGAAGTCGGCGCCGACATAGCCCACGTCTGCGCTTTTGGAGATCTCGAGGCGCAGCCACTCGCGGAAGCCCTCGATGCTCTCAGCGGCAGAGTGGAGGGCGGCGCGCGGCGGCGGCGGCTGGTTCATGGCAGACCTCGGCGCGGCGGGCGCGCGGGGAGCAGAGGAACGGACGGAGGGGGAGGAGCGGCCGGGCGCCCGCCCACCCAGGTGGGCACGCGCGGCGGGCTGACCGCGCGGCGCCGGGCCTGAGGGTCGACCGGGACGGGCCCGCCCCCTCAGGGCGAGGCGGGCGGACGCAGCGCGCCGGTCTGTTCAAGGAAGGCAAACATGCGCTGCAGCACGGCGTCATCGACGACCGTCGGCGACAGGCCCGCCGCGGCGCGCACCGCAGCGGCCTCGCGGTCGTCGACGTCCAGCGGCAGCCCGTCGAAGGTCTCGAGCAGGGTCGGCTGGGCGCCGCTGGGGCGCTCCAACAAGAAGGGGTGGACCGGAAACAGCGGGTTGTCCCGGGGGATCCCCGCGCGCAGTCGGTCGAGGAAGACCCCCACCGGCTCGGGGCGCAGCGCGTAGCCCCGCCGGCCCAGCGCCGCGAACAGGTCCCGCAGCCCGACGGCGCGGGGGGTGGTCCAGTGCAGGGCGAGGCAGCCCACCGCCTCTGGGCCCACCTCGGGGCGCTGGCTGGCCGCCACCGCCGCGGCGATGCCCTCGGCCACGTCGTCCACCGGCACCAGATCGAGCTCAAGGTCGACGTCGGGATAGACCCCGAGCGCCGCGCAGCCCGCGATGAAGCGGCACAAGAAGTCGTCGCGGTGCGCCCGGCCCGCGGCGGCGTCGCCGATGATGACCCCGGGGCGGTGCAGGCGCAGGCGCAGGCCGTTGGCGGCGGCCAGCCGCAGCCCCGTCTCCATCGCCCACTTGCTCTGGGCGTAGCCCGAGTAGATGTGGTCGGGGCGCTCGAGCCGGTCGGTGGACAGGACCCGCCGCTGCTCGCGCCGCAGCGGCGAGTTGAACACCGCGGTGGTCGACACCGCGTGCAGCGGCCGGTGCAGGCCGCCCGCGGTGGCGAGGCGCACGAGGCCGGCCGCCGGCAGCACGTTGGACCCGGCGAGCGCGGTGTAGGGCGCGACGAAGTTGACGTCAGCGGCGTTGTGGACGATGACCCCACAGGCGTCGACGGCCGCGGCCAGCGCCGCCGGTGCGGCCTCGACCCCCGCCGGCGAGAGCGCGCCGGGCAGGGCCACGAGGCGCTGCTCCCAGCGCGGGTCCCAGCCTGGCCCGCCGGCCAGGGCGCGGCGCAGGCGGTCGAGGCCCGCGGCGGGGTCCGGCGCGCGCACGAGGCACCAGATCGGGCCCGTCGTCCGGCGGAGGAGGGCCGCCAGCAGCCACGCCCCGAGGAAGCCCGTCGCCCCGGTCAGCAGCACCCCCGGGCCGCCCCCGCCGGGCGGCGGCAGGCAGGCGGGCAGGGCCTCGATCACCGCGAGGGCGTGGGGACGCCAGGACTGGGCCGCGGCGGGCGCCGGCCGCTCCCCGTCCATCGCCGCCCCGAGGCGGGCCGCGAGGTCCGCGATGGTCGCGCCACCAAAGAAGTCCGCGAGCGGCGGCTCCTGACCGGTCAGGGTCCGCACGCGCCCGGCGAGGCCGGCGAGGCCAATCGAGCTCAGGCCGAGCTCCTGCAGCGGGCGGTCGGCGAGGGCGCGGTCATCCGCGGGGCCCGCCGGCTCGCTCGCGCCCTCGGCGCGTACGAGGGCCACCAGCGCGTCGATCAGAGCGGCCCGCAGCGGCGCGCCCCGCAGCCCGGCCACCGCCGGGGCGGGCGGCGCGGGGGCCCGGGCGGCGCCAGCGACCAGCGCCGCAGCCCACTCCGTCCCCTCGGCGCGGGCCCGGCACTGGTGGCGCGCGATCTTGCGGGTCGGCGTGCGCGGCAGGCCGCCGGCCTCGAGCGCGAAGAGCTTGTAGATGAACAGGCCGTGGCGCAGGGCGATCTCGCGGCGCAGGGCCCGCTGCACCTCAGCGACCACCGCGCCCGGGCGCAGCTCGACCGCGAGGCCCAGGGCCTCCTCGCCGTCCTCCTGCAGCAGGGTGAAGGCCGCCGCCTCGACCACCCCGCGCGCGCCGGCCGCCGCATGGGCGGTGGCCTCGATGTCGGTCGGGCTGTGGTTCTTGCCCCGCACGATGATCAGCTCTTTGTGGCGGCCGGTGATCACCACCTGGCCGTCGATCACCGCGCCCAGGTCACCCGTGCGAAACCACCCGCGGGGGTCTGTCTCAGGCTGCCCCGCCAGGCGGGCGCCGCAGGCCGCCGCGCTCAGCGCCGGATCGCCCCAGTAGGCCGTGATGACGCCGGGGCCACGGGTCCACAGCTCGCCGATCTGCCCCGGCGCCACCGGGTAGCGACCATCGGGGTCGACCGCGATGAGCTCGGTCTCGTCGCCGAGGGGCGCGCCGTTCCCCGACAGCAGCAGCCGGTCGTCTGCGTCCACCGGGGGCCGCAGGGCGCGGCGCTCGACGCCGCTGCGCGACAGCGCGATCCGCCCGGGCAGCCCCCGGCCGATCACCCGCTGGGGGATCGAGGTGCAGAGGGTCTCGGTCAGGCCATAGTAGGGGTGGTGGGCCTCGGGCCGCAGGCCGGCGCGGGCGAGGCGCCCATAGAAGCGGTCGACGGTCGCGACCCGCACCGGCTCTCCGCCCGAGACCGCCATCTGCCAGGCCGACAGATCGAGGGCGTCGATCTCCGCCTCGGTGAGCAGCTGCCCCAGCAGGGCATAGGCGAAGTCGGGCGCCGCGGTCACCGTGGCCCGCAGCCGGCTCATGCCCTCGAGCCAGCGCTGGGGGCGGGTGACGAAGGCGGCGGGCGCCATCAGGGTGGCCCGGGCCCCGGTGACCAGGGCCAGCAGGCGCAGGTACAGGCCGGCGATGTGGGCGTGGGGCAGCCAGGTGAGCACGTGGTCATCGGGCCCGCGCCCGCAGACCGCGGCGAGGGTCCGCATGTTGCGCAGCAGGTTGCGGTGCGTGATCACCGCGCCCTTGGGGTTCCCGGTCGATCCCGAGGTGAACAGCACCACCGCCGCTTGGTCCGGGCCCTCGCCATGGGGCGCGGGCGGCGCGGGCACCCGGGCGTCGAGCAGCAGGGGCTGGAGCCTCAGCCCTGGCGCGGGCTGCAGCGGAAGGCAGGCCGCGCCCAGCGGACCGATCAGGTCTGGCGGACACAGCAGGGTCTGCGCCGCCGTGACCCCGGCCACCCGGGCGATGAGGGCGGCCCCCTGACCGCCGTCCCCCGGCGCGGGCGGGTAGAGCGGCACGCAGGGCCGACCCGCCCGGGCGCAGCCGAGCAGGCCGACGAGGTGCTCGACCCCCGGTCCACAGACCAGCAGCACCGGACCGGTCACCCCCGACAGCCCGGCCGCGCAGGCGTCGACCGCCGCGTCCAGGGCCGCCCGGGTCATGATGCACGCGGGCTCCCCTTCCCCGTCCCAGGTCTGGTAGAGCGGCGCGTCGGGCTGCTCGACCGCGCGGGCGCGCAGCAGGGCGTCCAGCCGCGCGTCCTCGGCTGCGCTCACGCGACACCACCGGCGACGGCCTTGGCGAGCACGAGGAACCCGCCCTCTGCACGCATCTGCCGACACAGCGCGCGCTGGATCTTGCCGCTGGTCGTCTTGGGCACCTGCCGCTCGGCGACCAGCAGCACCTCGGCCACCCGCAGCTCGTGCCGGGCGCCCACGCCGCGCAGCACCAGCTGGGCCACCTCGTCGAGGTGGACCACCCCGACCGCGTCGGCGCGCACCTCAGCCACGATGACCACCGCTTCTTCCCCGCCGTCCTCGACCGCAAACGCGGCGATCCAGTGGGCGCGCAGGCAGGGGTGCAGCTCCTCGGCGCTCTGCTCGAGGTCTTGTGGGTAGTGGTTCCGCCCGCGGACGATGATGAGGTCCTTGGTCCGGCCGGTGATGAACAGCTGGCCGCGCTCATCGACAAAGCCGAGGTCTCCCGTGCGCAGGTAGGCCCAGGGGTCGCCGGGCAAGCGGGCCCGAAAGGTGCGCTCGGTCTCTTCCCAGCGGTGGAGGTAGCCGTCCGCCGGACCGCTGCCCCCGACCCAGATCTCCCCCACCTGCAGGGGCCCCAAGGCCCGGGGCCGCGCCGGATCGGCGCAGTCCACGATGCGCAGCTCGGTGTCGCTCGCCCAGAACCCGCTGCCGACCAGCTCTTGGGCTGGACCGTCGGCCAGCGGCGGCTCGACCCGGTCTGCCCGCAGCGCCTCGGGGTCCACCGCGCGGCGCACGGGCAGCGTGCCCCGCAGCTTGGCGGTCACCCCCAAGGTGGCCTCGGCGAGGCCATAGCCAGGGTGCATGCCCTCGGCGCGGAAGCCAAAACGACCCGCCCAGGTCACGAAGCGGTCAATGGTGCGGGCGCGCACCGGCTCGGCGGCGTTCAAGGCGACGGTCCAGCACGACAGATCGATCCCGTCGAGGCTGTCGGGGTCCACGGTGTCGACGCAGAGGTCGTAGCAGAAGTTGGGCCCGCCCGCGTAGCTCACCCGGTGGGTCGAGATGGCCCGCAGCCACCGTCCGGGGTCTTTGATGAAGGCAGCCGGCGTGGTGAGGATGACCGGGAACCCGACGTAGAGCGGCTGCAGCACGCCGAGGATGAGCCCCATGTCATGAAACAGCGGCAGCCAGCTCAGCGCGCGATCACCCTGGTGAAAGCCCATGATCGGCGCGAGGATCTCGCCCTGGGCCAGCAGGGCCTGGTGGCTCACCACCACCCCGCGCGGCGCAGAGGTCGAGCCCGAGGTGTACTGCAAATAGCAGGGGTCTTGCGGCGCCGGCGTGTGGGGCTCCCAGGCGATGGCGAGCGCCTCGTCGATCCGGTCCACCTCGAGCCAGGCGGCCCCGGGGACCGCGGCCTCGACCGCGCTTCCGAAGCGGGCCCGCAGGGCCGCGGTGCTCAAGACCAGCGTGGCCCCGCAGTCCGCTGCCACCTGCCCGAGCCGCACCACGTGCTTCTTTTGGGTCGGCACGTGCAGGGTCACGCCGACGCGCCCGGCGTACCCGCAGGCGAAGAAGGCGATGACGTAGTCGAGGTCATTGTCGAGCAGCAGCAGGCAGCGCTCCCCCGGCCCGGTGCGCTGCTGCACGGCCGCGGCGACCGCCCGGGCCCGCCGGTCCAGCTCGGCCCAGCTCAGGCTGCGGGTGAGCTCAAGCAGCTGGGGCGCGCCATAGAGGCAGATCTCGGCCGGGCGCTGCGCGGCGCGCTCGCGCAGCAGCTCGACCCAGCTGCCCCAGCGCAGGCCCTTGCGCACGCGACCGTCGCGGGGCAGGCGGAGGATCTCGGCGGCGGGGCTGTCATCGCGCTGGCTGATGCTCATGGGGGTCTCTCCGCGGGAGGGGGCGCGCACCGACGCCCATCAGGCCCCCTCCGCATAAGCCTGGCCCAGCGCGCCCTTGACCCCGAAGAAGTTCGAGATCACCCCCGCCGAAGCCGGTCCCTCCCCCGCGACCGCCGCGACCGCTGCGCCAAAGCGAGCCCCCTTGCCCAGATCCATCCGGACATCACCGCGGCGGCGCACACACATCAGGACTATTCCATAGACGCAATTCGAGGCCGGCCGCGCGTCTGGCCCAGGCGAGGCCCTGTGGCTCCCCCCGGTCGCCCGCTCCGCCCCGCTCAGCCCTCGACGAGCCCCTCGCGCACCGCGTAGCGCACCATCTCGGCCACCGACCGGACCGCAAGCTTGGCCTTGATGGCGCCGACGTAGGTGCTCACGGTGCTGACCGACAGGTCCAGCTCGGCGGCGATGTCGCTCACCGCCTCGCCTTGGACCAGCAGCAAGAACACCTGGTGCTCGCGGCGGGTGAGGGCGTCATGCGGCGGCTCACCCCCGCTGGCCCGGGCCGGGCGCGCGGGCGCCTCATCGGCCGGGGCCGGCCGCTGACCGGCGCCGACCGCGCGCACCGCGGCGACCAAGGCGTCGACCGGCTGGCCCTTGTGGACGAAGGCGGCCGCGCCATCGGCGGCCATGCGGGTGGCGTACTGCTCGGGCGGCATCATGGTGAAGATGACCGTGGCGAGGCCCGGGTGGTCGCGGCTCACCCGCCGCAGCACCTCGTGGCCGCTGACCTTGGGCAGCGACAGATCGAGCACCAGCACGTCGGCCTCGACCCGCTCGACCGCGCGCAGGGCCTCCCGCCCGTCGGCCGCCTCGGCCACGACGCAGATCCCCTCCTCTTGGCTCAGCAGCTCCCGCAGGCCGCTGCGGACGATCGCGTGATCGTCCGCGACAATGACGCGCAACACGCTCATCTCCCCTCCCCTTTCCCGTGCAAGGGCAGCCGCAGGGCCACCCGCGCGCCGCCGAGCGGGCTCGGGCCGAGCTCCATCCGCCCGCCGACCGCCCGGGCGCGCTCGCGCATGCCCACCAGCCCGAAGCCGGCCGACGGGCCGTCCGGCCGCGCGGGCTGCAGCCCCTTGCCGTCGTCATCAATGATCAGCACGATGTCTTGCCCGTCGACCCCGACGCGCACCGCGGCGCGGCTGGCCTCGGCGTGGCGGGCGACGTTGGTCAGCGCCTCTTGGGCCGCCCGGAAGGCGACCACCCCCGCCGGGCCCGGGCCGACGGCGTCGAGCGCGGCCGGATCCCCCTCCACCTCGAGGCTGACCGGCGGACCGCCCCGCTCACCCGCCCGCTCGACCAGCCAGCGCAGAGCATCGAGCAGGTGCAGATCGTCGAGCAGCGCCGGCCGCAGATCCCGCACCAGGGCGCGGGCAGCGGTGGCGGTGTGGGCCAGCAGCTCGTCGAGCTGCTCGAGGTTGTGGGCCACGCTCGCCGGCTCGCGGGCATACCGCCGACGGGTCAACTCGAGGGCGAACCGCAGGCCCGTGAGCTCTTGACCCAGCTCGTCATGCAGCTCGCGGCTGAGGTGGGCCCGCTCATCCTCACGGGCCCGCTCGGTGTGGGCCAGCAGCGAGCGCAGCTCGCCGGTGAGCGTGGTCAGGGCGGCGGTCTGATCGGCCACCCGCTGGCTCAGCGCGCCGTTGAGCGCGTCGAGCTCGGCGGCGCGGGCCGACAGATCCCGCCGCAGGCGGAAATTGCTGCGGCGCAGGCCGTCGATGATGATGCCGCCGGCGAAGCTGAGCGCGGCGGCGAAGCCGGTGTAGCTGACCACCAGCCGGGCGTGGGGGTCCTCGATATGGGCGGGGTGGAGCAGAAAGAAGCCCACCAAGCCACAGCCGAAGACCCACACCAGCGTCAGCGCCCGGTGCAGCGGCGGGGCGGCCACCCCGGCCGAGGGCGCGGCGAGCAGCGGCGCGAGGTGGATCCACGGCGCGCCGGGGCCGCCGACGTCGCCAAACGCCCAACAGAGCCAGCCATAGGTGAGGCCGCCGAGCAGCCCAAAACCAAGGAGCGGGCGCCCCCGCAGGCCGGGCAGGCGCTGCAGCCCGACCAAGGCGAGCAAGATGGGCGTCACCCAAGGCCGGTGTGTGGCGTAGGCGGCCCGCACCACCGGATCATCGGCCAGCACCCAGCTGTCGAGCGGCCACCACAGCAAGTTGGCCACCGCCAGGGTCAAGAAGATGCGGGCGCCGCTACGCGCGTCGACCTGGCGGGCCTCGGCCAGCCAGAGGGCCTGCTCTTGGGCGGTCCACCCGCGGGGCCCGAGGACATCGGCGAGCTCGGCGCGCAAGGCACGCAGGCGCGCCCGGGCGACCGCCCACCACCCCGCCGCCGGTCCCTCCGCGCCACCCGCCGCCTCGGCCATCCGCGCCCCCTGCGCGCATGGTAGCGCCGCGCGGGGGGCGGCGCCGCTCCTCCGGTGTGCCGCGCCGATGATCCGCACGGCAACGTCATCTTCACCGCCCCGTGCGCGCGCCCACCGCCCCGCTCAGGGCCCCGCGCCGAGCAGGCCGGGCAGCTCGGCCGCCAGCGCCTCGGCCACGATCTGGTGCCCGGCCGGCCGCAGGTGGTTGATGTCGAAGAACAGCGCCTCGAGCGGCAGGCCGCTGGCCAGCAGGGCTGGGCAGGGGTCGAAGCGCAGCGCGCCGGGCGGCAGGTCCTCGGGGCCGGTCAGGCAGCGCAGGTGCCCGCCCCCGCGGGGGTAGCCCATGAAGATGACCTTCACGTCGTTGTCTTCGCCCCAGCGGTGGATGAGGTCGAGGTTGCCCGGCTCGGCCGCCTCGGCCAAGCCCTCGGACCGCAGCAGCGGCAGCTGGACCGGGAAGGGCATCGACTCCCAGCTGCGCAGGCCGGTGACGCCGAGGCCGGCGTGCAGCAGCACCCACAGCCGGCTGCCCCAGAGGCCCTCGCGCACCTGGTCGGCGAAGCCCAAGGGCCGGCCGAGCACCGCGCGGTCCTCGCGCGGGCTGTCGGCGGGCATGCAGTCGACCAGCACGGCCTCGGGCTGCCACGCGCCGATGTCGCGCCGCAGCTGCCGCAGGACCTGCAGCGAGCGGTAGCCGGTCACCCCGGCGTTGAGCAGCTCCCAGCGCGGCCCGAGGCGCTCCTCGGCCCGGGTCACGAAGGTGTCGGCCGCGACGACCCCGCCGCCCTGGGCCTGGCTGTCGCCCAGCACCACGACCCGACGCTGCCCCTCGGCAGGCTCACGGGGCACCCGCTCGCGTCGCCGAAATCCGTCTGCGTTCACCTCAGCCACCGGATCGGGCAGGACCGCCCAGGTCCACCCGAGGTCGGGGTCGTAGCGGTAGGGACGCCGGGCCTGGGGGCTGGCCGGGTCGACCGCGGCGGGCTGCGCCGGCCAGGCCCAGCGCAGCAGCAGCTCGATGAGCACGATCAGCACCAGCGCGCCACCCCCGCCGAGCGCGAGGCGGGCGGCGCGCCCGAGCGGGGCGGGGCTGCGGCGGGACGTGGCTGCGGCGCGGCGGGGCAGGTGGACCTCCTGCCGCGCTCTATCGTCGGCGCGGAGGTCTGGGGCGGGCTCGGGGGGCCCACCCAGATCGCGCCGCTGCCCGCCGCTGGCTAACGGCGCCGGCCGCCCTCCCCCGCCGCACCCCGAGGCCCCATGCCCAGCCGCCGCGCCCTCCTCCGCTCCGCCGCGCTCGCCCCCGTCGCGCTGGCCGCGCCCGCCCTGCTCGCCGCGCCCATTGACGCGGCGGCCAAGACCCGCGCGCAGGCTGCCGGGGTCGTCTACATCGTGCGGCACGCCGAGAAGGCCGCTGACCCCGACAAGACCGGCGATCCGCCGCTGCGGCCCGAGGGGGCGGCGCGGGCCCAGGCGCTGGCCCGGGCGCTCGGCGGGGTCCGGCTGGTGGGGGTCTGGTGCTCGCCCTACGCGCGCACGCGGGCGACAGCGACCCCAACGGCCCTCGCCGCTGGCTTGACGGTGGGGGAGCACGACCCGCACGACGCCGAGGGGCTGCGCGCCCGGGTCCACGCCGCCAAGGGCCCCTGCCTCGTGGTCGGCCACAGCAACACGGTGGGCAAGCTGGTGGCGGCGCTCGGGGGCCCGACCCTGCCCGACCTCGCCGAGGGTGAGTACGACGCGCTGGACGTCGTCTTCTGGACGAACGAGCCCCAGGTCGTCCACCAGCGCCTGCGCTACGGGGCGCCCTCGGCCTAAGCGCGTGGCCCGGCGCCCCGCACCCTCAGGCCAAGCGGCAGGTCACCGCGCCGTCGGGCCCACAGAGGGGGTCGGTCTGGCTGCGGCGGGCGGGCCCGATGGCCAGCACCGTGTGGGTCGGCACCCCGTGGAACTCGGTGCGGCCCGCGTCGGTGATGAGCGCGTGGGGGATGGCGGCGGCGGCGCAGAGGTCCCGCAGGCGCAGCAGGTCATCTTCGGTGTCGACCTGCAGCACGACCTTGGCGAAGCTGCTGGTCAGCCAGGCCGCCATCTCGGGGCTGAGGTTCACCCGCAGCTCGGCCGAGCCGTCCGCGCGCAGCTCGACCGACGAGGCCCGGTTGAAGAAGACCGCCATCGCGCCGTGGGCGACCTGGGCGGCGATCTTGCCCTTGCGCATGTTCAGATCGCGCCGGAACACAATGATCTGGCGCAGATCGTCGCCCCGCGGGGGCGAGACGGCGGCGGTGGGCTCCTCTTCTGGTTCACCCCGCAGCATCCGCATGGTCAGCTCGGCCAGCTCGTCGAGCGCGGGCCCCGCGGGGCGCGGGATCACCGGCAAGGTCGACTCGGCGGAGGGGTCATTGACGGGATCATGGGGCATGGGGCACCCGAGGCGGGGGGTGAGGCGGCTCAGTCGCCGGCGGGCGCGGTGCGGGCGAGGCGCATGCCGAGGGTGGGCTCGGCGGCCACCGCGCGGGTGGGGGCCCGGGCGGCGAGGCGGGCGAAGTCGCCCTCGGCCTGCCAGTGGCCGCCGCGGGTGGCGGTCAGCGCCGGGTCGTCGCCGTCGACCGGGTCAGTGACCGGACCCGTCGGGTAGACCCCATAGGCGCTGTGCGTCCACTCCGCGACGTTGCCCGAGAGGTCATCGATCCCGCAGGCGTTGGCCTGCAGCAGGCCGCCGGGCTGGGGCAGGTCGTCAGCGGGCGGGCTGTCGGCCGTCCAGGCCACCGCCGCGAGCGTATCGCCGCCGGCCCAGGCCACGTCCTGGCCGCAGCGGGCGGCGCCCTCCCACTCGGCCTCGGTGGGCAGGCGGTAGCCGCCGCAGCTCAGGATGTCGTCTACAGCCTCGCAGACGGCGTCCTCACGCAGGCCCTCGCAGACATAGCAGGCCTCGACCCCCTCGTCGCGCGACCGGCCGACCGCGTAGGCGGCCGCCTCATGCCAGTCGAGCCCCACCACCGGACGGTCGGCGTCGAGCTCGGCCGCGGCCACCGGCAGGTAGTTGAGCACCGCCGAGAAGGCGCCGACCGAGACCTCCACCACGTCGAGGTAGAAGGGTCGGGTCAGGGTGACCTCGTGGGGCGGCTGCTCATCCAGCGCGCAGATGCCGGCCCGTTCGGTGCAGCCCATCT
>JBJONS010000513.1:0-2965 GCA_046051725.1 Pseudomonadota bacterium
TCAGGGTCGCCTCGTGCTGGTCGAGGGCCGCGGCGGCGCGGCCGCCCGCCCGAAAGCGCAGGCGCAGGCCGCCGCGCAGGGCATCCGAGCGACCTCGGCCGGGGCAGCGGGCGCTGCCCACCGCGCCCAGGTTAGCCGCGCTCCTCCTCCCATGGGTTCGGTGTGGTCACAGGGGAACCATGACTCGTGACCATACGCCTCTCGTCAGTGTCATCACGGCGCCCTTCCACTCTCACCCACCCACACACCCCAAGGCCGCCGCCCGCGCCTTCCCCGACCACGGCCCACCCTTGGCCTGAAACCGCCCCTTCCCGCCGCCGCCCTTGCAGGCAGCTCCGCCCGCGCCCAACGCGGCCACCACCGCCGGCCCTGCCGCGGCGCAGGTCCCCAGCAGCAGCAGGCTGTCGGCGCCGATCACCGCCGCGCCCGGGGCTGCGGCGAGGCGCTTGCCCAGGGCGAGCACCAGGCCGGCCCCCGCGCGGGGCAGGTCGAGCAGGGCCAGGGCGCCGCTGTGGGCCGCGAGGATGGCGTCAGCGAGGTCGTCTTCGAGGGCGGCAGCGGCGCGGGCCGCGGCGTCGCGGTCGGCGGCGAGGCGCTCGACGGCGGCCGAGAGCGCGTCCTGGGGCACCTTGAGGCGGGCCGAGAGGGCGGTCAGGGTCGCCTCGTGCTGGTCGAGGGCCGCGGCGGCGCGGCCGCCCGCCCGAAAGCGCAGGCGCAGGCCGCCGCGCAGGGGCTCGGGGGCGAAGAGCTGCACGAGCTGCAGGGCGCCGGTGCGGTCGACGTGGGTGCCGCCGCAGGTGTTGAGGTCGAGGCCGTCGATCTCGATGAGGCGCACGGGGCCGCGCAGCGCCGGCGGCAGGCCGCGCACCCGGGCGCCCCGCGCGGCGAGCTCTTCGGCGTCGACGACGATGACGCGCAGCGGGTGATCGGCGGCGATCGCCGCGGTCGTGGCGGCGCGCAGGGCCTCGAGGCCCCCGGGCGGCAAGGGGCCGTCGAGGTCGACGGTCGCGTCGAGCGCGCCGAGGTGGAAGCCGACGGTGGCCCGGCCGAAGGTTCGCAGCGCCAGGGCCGAGATCAGGTGCTGGGCGCTGTGCTGCTGCGCGTGGTCGCGCCGGCGGGCCGGGTCGACCGCCTGGGTGGTGGGCCCGGTGGGCAGGGGCGCCTCGGTGCGGTGGACCACGACGCCATCGACGCGCTGCACGTCGATCACCGCGACGCCGCCGATCTGGCCGTGGTCGGCGGGCTGGCCGCCGCCCTCGGGGTAAAACAGCGTCTCAGACAGCGTGATCGCGAAGCCGCCCGCGGGGTGGGGCGCGCAGCTGCGCACCTCGGCCGGGCCGGCGAGGGCCGGCGCGGCGGCCTGGCAGGGCCGCAGCGGGTCGAGGCGCGCCACCGGGGCCGGCGGGCGGGCCGCCCCTGCCTCGGGTGTCACCGCGGGCGGCGCTGCGGGCGAAAGCACTGCCGTAGGGCGTGGATCGGGCGCGGCCTGGGGCGAAAGGTCGGTCGGCGCGGGCGGGGTCAAGGGGGCCTCCGGGGCTGGCGGCCCCGAGTCTGCCACAGCGGGCCGCGCGCGGCACGGGACGGGGGCGGCACAGCCGCGATAGGCGCGCCCACCCTGCCTGGAGCGCCGATGTCCGCACGCCGCCTGCCCACCCTCGCCTTCGCCCTGCTCACCTTCGGCTCGACCGTCGCCTGTATGGACGGTGAGCTGCCCGGCGAGGCGCCGGCCCCCGCCGAGTGCCCCAAGCCGTCGGCCGCCGAGCTCGAGAAGCTGTGCGGCCAGACCCCCGCGGTCAGCGACGCGATCAGCCGCGCCGAGAAGGCCCAGGCCGAGCTGGGCACCCTGGGCGCGCAGCTCAGCAAGGCCGAGGCCGAGCTGGCCGAGCTCGAGGCGGCGGCCCGCAACGACCAGAAGCGCGCCGCCAGCGACGAGAAGAAGCGCAAAGAGCTGGCGGCCCAGGTCGAGCAGCTCAAGGGCAAGATCGGCGAGGTCGAGGCCGAGCGCGACAGCGCCAAGGCCGAGCTGGTCGCGACCATCCAGCGCCTCGACGCCCAGACCGCCAAGACCGAAGAGGCCCTCGCCGAGGCCGAGGCCCAGCGCGCCCGCGCCACGGGCAACCACTGGCAGGCTTTTGGGGCCGAGGCCAAGGTGACCATCTGTGATCGGGGCGGCAAGCGCCGGCACGACAAGTGCCACGAGGCGGTGACCGAGGCCCTGCGCCCGCTGACCGACCGCTTCAAGGGGTGCATCGACAGCGGTCAGGCCGCCCCCGAGCTGCGCCCGCTCGACAAAGACGCCCCGCTGCCCGCCCACGCCGAGCGCCTGCCCAGCAACGCCCGCTTCACCAAGGATGGCTGGGCGGTGGTGTTCTGCGATCCGACCCTGCCCGAGCGCAAGGCCGAGGGCGAGGGGGCGGGCGAGGCCGCGCCCGCGGCGGACTGAGCGCATGTGGATCCCTCCGCCGCCCGCGCCCGACGACGAGGCCGCCCTGCGCGGCACCTTGGGCGGCGCCCGCCTCTTTGAGCAGCCGGCCCACCGCGCCAAGGTTGACGCGCTGATGGCCTTTCTCGACGCGCCGGGCCCGGTCTGCCTCGAGGTCGGGGTCGACTATGGCGGCCGGCTGCTGAGCCAGGCCGCCGCCCAGCCGGACGTGCGCTGGATCGGCCTCGAGATCAAGAAGCCGCGGGTGGCCGAGCTCAGCGCCAAGGCCCCGGCCAACTGCCTCGCCTGGGCGGCCGACGCCCGGGTGCTGCTGGCCCGGGTCCTGCCCCCGGGGCGGCTCTCTCGGGTCGAGGTCTTCTTCCCCACGCCGACCTTCGAGCGGGCGCACCTGCTGTGGTCCCCGGCCTTCGTGGCCGCGCTTGGCCGCGCGCTGGCCCCTGACGGCCTGGTCTGGAGCCGCACCGACGTCGAGGGCCTGCACCACCATGTGGGGGCCCTGCTCGCCGGGTGGGCGCCGGCCGA
>JBJONS010000514.1:0-3735 GCA_046051725.1 Pseudomonadota bacterium
CACATCGATCAGCTCGCGGCGCCAGCAGGCAGCGCGGGCCTCGGAGAGCGCCAGCAGCGCGCCCGGGCCCGCCCCGGTGCCCGCCCAGGGTAGGCGCGGATCGGCCCCGCCCACCCACCCCGTCACCCCCGGATCGACCCGCGCGGCCAGGACCCCGCGGTCGGCGTCGGCCTCTGCTTGGGCCGCGGCCCGGGCGACGGCCGCGGTGTCCTCGGCTGCGCCGTCGGCCCGCACCGCCGCGCTGCCACGGGTGACCACGCCCCCCCAGCCGCCCGCCTCGGCGATCCAGGGCGGGGGCGCTGTGGGCGTCCGCAGGTCCTCGCCCCGCATCGCCGCCTGCATGGTCCAGGGGTCGCTGTCTTCATCGTAGGCCGACAGCTGCCCGTCGGTGAAAGTAAACACGCCGAGCAGGTGCTGCTCAAACGCGCCGCCGGTGCTGCGCACCCGGACCCGCTCGCGCATCAGCAGCACACCCCGGTCGCCCCACAGCTCGACCCACGGGGCGACGTAGTCGACGAGATCAAGGTGGTCCTTGATCTGGCTGTGAAAACGCGCGAAGGCCGCGCCGGTGTAGCGCCCCGCCCAGGGCAGGACCCGCGGGTCGCCGGGGATCGAGAACCGGCAGCCGGCGGTGCTCGCCGCCAAGACGCCGTCGGTGTCGCCGACCACGTACATGCCCAGCACCGCGCGGACGCGGCGCAGCAGCTCCCGATCCGCGGGGGCCAGGGGCGCCTCAGCGGGCGCGGACGATGCGGAACTCACGCTTCACCTCCGGGTTGCGCCACTTGCGGGTGACCTCGAAGCTCGCCGTGCCCTTGGCGGTGCGGTGGTCGAAGGTCCACCACTTGCCGCCCTCTTTGCGCTCGATGTCGACGTGCATGTCGCCACAGTAGGTGATGTGCGTGTAGAGGAACTCATCATCGGGCAGCGGGTGCACGATGAGCACCTGGTCTTCGGGTCGCGCGCGCAGGGTGCAGACGAACCGCAGGTCGCCGCGCTCGCAGTTGAACTTCCAGCTCACCAGATCGCTGTCCAGCTCTCTGTTCATGTAGAGCGCGTCGATCAGGTTGCTGCGGATGACCTCGCCCTTGTACACGAAGGTCAGCCACACGCAGGGCTGGCACCAGTCGGTGAAGCGCGGCGCGATGCCCTCAAAGGCGAAGTCGGGGTCCCCCTCAAACTGGGCGCAGTGGGCCCAGCTCCACGACTTGAGGTGCTTGGTGTCCCAGTAATGCCCGTCGCTGGCGAGCTGGTCTTTGAGCGGCACGGTGTGCCCGTTGACCACCACCGTCCCGCTGAGCGCCATCGTGACGCCGTTGCTCTGGAAGTGGGGGAAGAGGTCGAACTGATCCATGCCGACGATGCGCTCGACGCCGAGCCCGCGGCTCATGTCGAGCTGCAGATCCCAGGAACAGACCCCGTCGGGGCCCTCGACCCGCCCCCAGGCGCGGGTCGGGCTAAAGCCCGACGGCCCCACCTCCATCGTCACGTCGGGGCTGGGGTGCAGCAGCGCCCGGCCCAGCGGGTAGCGCTGGCGGACCGCCACGTCTTTGGTCTTGTCGCCCCGCTGCCGGAACCAGCACCAGACCTCGGCGAACTTGGCCTCTTCGATCGGCCCGTTGAACAGCACATAGCGGATGACCATATGTCGATCAGCGACCGGGTCATTCCACAGGATGTAGTATGCCTCTGCCGCATCGACCTTCTGGCTGTCAAAGCGCAGCCGCTCATCGAGCCAGTCACCTCGACGCTCGCCTTGCGCCCGCACCAGCTCTTTGGGCCGCTCGTTCGCCCGCTTGCTGCGCGGGCCCGAGGGCAGGTTGTTGTAGAAGCCGTGCTTGACGAAGTGCTGGGTGTACCGCTCGAGCAGGGTGAGCTGCGGCGGCAGGTCAAAATCCATGTCGGCGATCGCCGCGAGGAACTGGGCCTTGTCGGTCGGGGGGAAGTAGACCTGCTCTTCAGACAGCGCCCGGATGAAGTCGACAAACGGAAACAGCGCGTTCTTGCGCAGCCGCTCGGTGCCGAGGCTCAACAGCTCTCTTTTCCACACGTCGAAGGGCAGGCCCCGGATGGCATAGCCCTGGTCGCGGTGCCACTCGATGTACTCGGCCACGGTCTTGCTCGCTGGGTGCAGCGTGAAGTAGGCCTTGTTGAGGTTCTCGGTCTTCTTGGCGATGTGCACGATGCTCTGGCTGACGAAGTCGATCGGCGCCATCTCCCAGGTGGTGTCGAGCAGGGGCCAGGACCCGAGCTGGATGCACCCTTTGAGGAACTGCGGCATGAACTCGTCGAGCTTGTCGTAGCGGCCGTCGGACAGACCCCCGACCATGCCCGGGCGATAGATGGCGCCGGGGATGCCGCGCTCGGTAAAGGCGGTCCAGACCATCTTGTCGCTGGCATACTTGGTCTGCTCGTAGCCGTTGAGCAGGTCGTCGGCGTAGAGCAGCGGGTCGCGCTCATAGACCGGGTTGTTGCGCCCATACCCGGTCGACATGATGACGCCGAGCGTCGAGACGAAGTGCACAGCCACCGGCTTGGGCGCGGCGGCCACCGCGAGGCGCAGCACGGTCTCGGTGCTGTCGACGTTGGTCGCCTTGAGGTGCTGGTAGGGGTAGACGAAGTTGACCCATGCCGCGCTGTGGACGATGGTGTCGATCTCTTCGGCGAGCTGGCGGAAGCGCTCGGGGCGCATCCCCAGCATCGGCTCGGTCAGATCACCGAGCACCACGCTGATCCGCGAGAGCATCTCGGGCTGCAGCAGGCGGTAGCGCCGCAGGTTGCCGAGGATGCGGTCGAGGCCGTCCTGGGGCGTGGCGGCCCGCACGAGGCAGCGCACCCGCGCGTCGGTCTGCCGCAGCAGCTCGGCGATCAAGAAGGCGCCGATGTAGCCGGTGCCGCCGGTGAGCAGCACCTCGCGCAGCGGGTGATCGTAGGCGCTGACGTCGTAGCCGGGGTTGCGGATGTCGTCGGGCAGCACGCCCTCGTCCTCGAGCGAGAACCGGTCCGCCAGCAGCGCCGGCCGCCGGCCCGCGTGCACGTCCTCGACCGCCTGGGCCAAGCCGGCGACCGTCGGGTCAGGGATGGTCTGCAGCGAGATGGACTCGGGCACGCCGAGGTCCCACATGCGGGCGAAGGCCTCGGCGGCGCGCAGCGAGTCGCCGCCGAGCTCAAAAAAGTTGTCGTAGATGCCCACGCGGTCGATGCGCAGCACGTCGCGCCAGATCGCCGCGAGCTTCTTCTCCCAATTGGTGCGCGGGGTGACGTACTCGGTTGGCAGGCTCGGACGGGTCAGCTTCGAGGTGGCGTCAATCGAGGCCTGCACCCGGTCGACGTCCGGTCCGGCGCTGGCCAGCGCGGCGAAGCCCGCCGCCGCCGCCGCCCGCGAGCTGGCGGCCAGGGGCCCCGCTGCGCCGCCGGCCGGGGGCGCCTGCTGATCCACCGCCGCCAACAGGGCGCCCTCGACCGCGTCGACCGCCAGCTCGACCGCGCCCACGCCGGCCCCGTCCAGCTGCAGCCCCGCGCCAAGGCTGTCGAAAAAGGTGCGCGCGACCGCGTTCCGTGCAGCGGACTCAAAGAGAAGGCGCAGCCGCCCACAGCCCAGCGCCGCGGCGTGCGCGGCGACCGCGCGCACGAGGCCGTGCTCAACCCGGCGCCCCAGCACGCGGCAGCTCATCATGAAGGTGTCGCAGACCATGATGGCCCCGGTCGGGTCGGGCGCGGCCGACAGCAGGCCGA
>JBJONS010000515.1:0-2738 GCA_046051725.1 Pseudomonadota bacterium
CGGACGAACGGGGCCGCCGCCGCCGGCGGCGCTTGCGGGCCGCGCCGGCCTCGCCGCCGCCCTCGGCTTCGCCCTCGGCGGGCGGGCCGCTGCCCTCGGCCCCCTCGGCCTGCTCGCCGCCCTCGGCGGGGGCGACGCCCTCGACGGGCGCGTCCTCGCGCTTGCGGCGGCGCTTGCGGGCGTCCCCCTCGGCGCCGGCCGGGGCCTCGACCGGCGGGGCGCCGGCCTCGATCACCGCCGGAGCGGCGCTCTCATCCACCGCGGGCGGGGCCTCGCGGCGGGGGCGGTCCTCGCGGCGGGGGCGGTCCTCGCGGCGGGGGCGGTCGTCGCGCGGGCGGTCGTCGCGGGGACGATCCTCACGCGGGCGGTCGTCGCGCGGGCGGTCGTCGCGGGGCCGATCCTCACGGGGGCGGTCCTCGCGCGGGCGGTCGCGGTCGCGGCCGCGGTCATCCCGGCCCCGGCCGCGGTCGTCGCGGCCGCGGTCGTCGCGCTCGCGGCGGCGCTCGGACTTCTCTTCGCGGGCCTCTTGCAGGGCGCCGACGGTGTCGACGGCGTCCTCGGCCTGCATCTTGCGGGCGCGATCCCACAGGAAGAAGGCGCGCAGGGCGGCGGCGAGCAGCACATCGCCGTCGGGGCGCTCTTTGAGGGCGCGGACCGTGCCGATGAAGCCCTCGTAGGCCATCGACTTGGCGGCCTCGCGGATGACCAGGGCTTGGCGGTCGACCCGGGCCCGCGACGCCTCGTCGGCGGTGGGCATGGGCTTGACGGTGAAGCCGATCTGGAACTGGCCCTCGAGCGTCTTGCGGGTCGAGATGTCGGCCCCGCCGACCAGCGAGATGGCGATGCCCTTCTTGCCGATGCGGCCGGTGCGGCCGGTGCGGTGCATGTAGACCGCGGGGTCTTCGGGCAGCGCGTAGTTGATGACGTGCGACAGGTCGCTGATGTCGATGCCGCGGGCGGCGACGTCGGTGGCGACGAGGAACTGGGTCTCGCCGCGCTTGACCCGGGCCATCACCTGCTCGCGCTTGCTCTGGGGCAGCTCGCCGCTGATGAGCTCAGCGTCGAGGCCCTGGCGGGCGAGGTAGGTCGCGACCGTGGCGGTGTCTTCGCGGGTGTTGCAGAAGATGATCGCCGACTTCGGCGCCTCGAGGTCGAGCAGGGCGAGCAGGGCCCGCGCCTTGTGGAAGTCGGGGCTGGTCTCGTAGAGCACGTGCTCGATGCCGTCGACCTTGTCGGTGTCGGTGCTCAGGCGCACGTCCTCGGCGTCTTTGGCGTAGCGCTGGATCAAGCTGCGCACGCGGTCGTCGACGGTGGCCGAGAAGAACAGGCACTGGCGGCTGTCGGGCGTCTGATCGAGGATCTTCGAGACGTCTTCGAAGAAGCCCATCGACAGCATCTCGTCGGCCTCGTCGAGCACCGCGAAGCTGGCCTCTTTGAGGCTCAGGTTGCCGCGGCGCAGGTGGTCGAGGATGCGGCCGGGGGTGCCGACCACGATCTCGGCGCCGGCGCGCAGGGACTGCTCTTGCTCACCAAAGCCGACGCCGCCGTAGATGACGGCGATGTTGATGTCTTTGTGCTTGGCGATCTCGGCGCACTCTTCGCCGATCTGGCGGGCCAGCTCGCGGGTGGGCGAGAGCACGATGGCGCGGGTCTTGCGGTCGCCGGCCTCGATGCGCTCGACCATCGGGATGCAGAAGGCGGCGGTCTTGCCGGTGCCGGTCTTGCTGCGCACGACGAGGTTCTTGCCGGCGAGCGCGGGCTCAAGGGTGGCCGCCTGCACGCGGGTGGCCATGACGTAGCCCTTCTCGGTGATGCCCTGGAGCACCTCGGGCGAGAGCGGGAAGTCGGCGAAGGCGCGGCCGCTCTGGTAGTCGGTGATGGCCTTGGGCGCGGGCGGAGCCTCTGCGGCAGCAAGCCCGTCGGGAACAGCGTCGGGAAGAGCGGGAGGAGCGGCGGCCTCAGCCGCGGCAGGGGTGTCGTTCATCTCGCCTTCAAGACCAGTTTCGTTGCAGCTCAACCTGACTTACCGATGCGGCCCGCGGGCCGCGGTGGGAGCCCCCAGGGGCGGTGCCGCCGGGGGTGATCGCTGTGGGTCCCGCAGGTCGCTCCGCTGCGGGCGAGGGGTGCCTGGCGGGACCAGGCCGGGCGCGGCGGCTGCGGCGCGCACAGCGGGGCTGACCGGGGCCGAACAGACGGCGCGGCGCGGGCCCCGCGGCGGAGCGACGACCCCGAAGTGGGGTGAGGCGCAGGCCGGGTCCATCGTCCCGGTCCGCATAATCAACGGCTCCGAGCACGGCCATCGGCGCGCCCGCGGCCCCGCCGACCGCCCCTGGATCGACACGCAGCCCGGGGCCCTCCGGCGCGGGCCGGCCGCCAACGCCTGGGTTAGCGACGCGACGCTTTCTGAGGAGCCCACCATGACCCTGCCCGCGACCACGACCTCCCCCGCCGCCCGCGGCCGCCTGCTGCTGGGCTTCGCCGCCCTCGTCGGTTGGACCGCGCTCGGCTGCGCGTCCGTCACCGACAAGCTCAAGGGCGAAGAGGCCGCGCCGGCCGACGCCGTCCCCGCCGAGGGCGCGCCCGCCGAGGCCCCGCCTGCCGAGGCCGCCCCCGCCGAGGCCGCCCCCGCCGACCCCCGCCCCCCGGAGGCGGGCCCCCCCCCCCCCCCCCCCCCCCCGGGCCGCCCCCCCCCCCCCCCCCCCCCCCCCCCCCCCCCGCCCCCCCCCCCCCCCCCCCCC
>JBJONS010000516.1:0-6409 GCA_046051725.1 Pseudomonadota bacterium
TTGCGGACCAGCGACCGTGGCCTCGCCACCCTGGCCGGCGGCAGCGACGGCGCCTACGCCCGGGGCATCTCCCAGGGCTGGAGCGCGACCCAGGTGCTGGTCGTCCGCCGGGTCGCCCAGCTCGCCGCCGACCACGCCGTGCGGGTCGAGCCCGCGCGCCTCGGCCTCGATCCGACCGCGACCCTCGACGACGCGGCGCTGCGCGAGGCGGTCGGCCAGCTGCACCGCCGGGTCCTCAGCCGGCGGCCGACCGACCGAGAGCTCGACGGGCTGGTGGCGCACCACCGGCTCGTCGAGGCGCGCACCGGGGTCGAGTCAGCTTGGATCAGCGTTGTGGTGGTCCTTCTCCGCGATCCGTCCTTCCTCATCTACTGAGCGGTGCCCCCGCGCGCCCCGAGGCTGCCGTGTCCTCCGCCCGGATGTCCCCCCCGCTTGACCTCTCCCCCTCGCGCCGCGCGCTGCTCGGCGCGGGCCTCGCGACCCTGTCCGCCGGCGCGCTCGGCTGGCCTCGCCCTGCCCGGGCGGTCAGCCCATCGCAGCGGCGCTTTCTGTTCCTGACCTGTTTCGGAGGATGGGACCCGACCCGCGCGCTGGTGCCCGCCTTTGGGGACAGCTCGGTCGACATGGAGGTCGGCGCCACCCCGCTGACCGTGGGTGACCTCACCTTCGTCGACCACCCCGGCCGGCGCGCGGCCCGCGGCACGCTGACCCGCTGGGGCAGCCAGATGAGCCTGCTGCACGGTGTGCTGGTGCCGAGCGTCGCGCACTTCGCCTGCATGCAGCTGCTCCGCACCGGGGCGCTCGGCGGCGCGCCCGACTGGCCCGCCATCCTCGGCGACGCCTCGGCGGGGGCCGAGCCGCTGCCCCACGTCGTGCTGTCGGGTCCGAGCTACCCCGACCGGCTGTCGGCGGCGGTGGCGCCGGTGGGGCGGGCGGGCCAGCTCGGCGCGCTCATCGACGGGCGGGCGCTCGAGTGGACCGGCGCCCCACCCTTGACCACCCCGCTGGAGGTGGCCGCGGCGGAGGACGCGCTGGTGGCGGCCCGGCGCGCGGGGGCCGCGGCGGGCGCTGCCCGACCGGGGGTCGCGGCCTTGTTGGCCGGGCACGCCGAGGCCGAGGACCGGGTCGACGCGCTGTTGGCCGGCGCGACGGGGCTGTCGTGGTCCGCCGGCGGGCCCTTCCTCGACCAGGCGCGGCAGGCGGCGCGGCTGCTGCAGGCGGGCCTCTGCCGGACCGCCAGCGTGGCCCACCCGGCGCTGTGGGACTCCCACTCCGAGAACGACGTCTATCAGAATGTCCTGTGGGAAGAGACCATCGGCTCCCTCGGCCTGCTGCTCGACGAGCTCGCCGCGGCCCCGGGCCCCGCGGGGGGCAGGCTGCTCGACGAGACGGTGGTCGTGTTGATGTCCGAGATGGGCCGGACCCCCCGCCTCAACAGCGACCGCGGCAAGGACCACTGGCCCTACACCTCGATGCTGATGGTCGGCGGCGGCTTGCCCGGGGGGCGGACGCTCGGGGCCTACGACGCGGGGCTGCTCGGCTCGGCCGTGGGGCCCGACGGCGCGCCCGATCCGGGCGGCGCCCCGCTGGGCACAGCGGACATTGGCGCCACCCTTTTGGCGCTCGGCGACGTCGATCCTGCGGAGTGGGCCCCCAGCGGGCGCGACCTCTCGGCCGCGCTGAGCTGAGGGACGGCGGCCGCGACCCGACCGGCCCTGCGCTCAGGGCGCGGGGTCCCAGTCGTCGAAGGCGTCGTCCCGCTCGTCCATCCAGTCGTAGAGGTAGTCCCGCTCGCCCTCGGCGTCGAGCAGGTCGCCGCGCCAGCCCCACCGCTCGAAGCTGCGGTAGGACCGCCCCCAGCGCTCCTCGTCGCGCAGCACCGCGGGCCAGACCTCGGCGTAGAGCTCGTCGAGGCGCGCGCGCAGGCTGTCGGCGTGCAGGGGCGCGCCCGGCGCGCGCAGCTCTGCGGCGTGGGCCATCAGCTCGGCCTTGCGGGTGGGGTTGGCGTAGATGCTGGCGAAGACCCGGTTGTTCCAGCTGTGGCTGGGCACGTCGTCGGGGTCGGTGCGCAGGGTCATCCAGTCCTGGCCCCACGAGTGGTTGAAGTCCCACGGCGCGAAGCGCATGCCGCTGCCCTCGGGGTCTTGGTAGAGGTAGGCGTTCTTCCCCGCCGAGTCCGAGGCCGAGGCGAAGGCCACGAAGATCGACCAGTCCATGAACTCGAGGCCGTTGATCCAGCCCTCGTCGACCGCCACGTCGTAGGCGTCGACCAGCGGCGCGCCGCCGACCTCGGCGGTCATGTCCTCGATGGGCGAGAAGTCGTCGTCCTCGCCGTCGGTCTTCTCCCAGCCCGCGCCCAGCCAGCCCTTGGGCGAGCCATAGGCGTCGATCAGCGAGAAATTGGCGTCGTGGCTCACCGACTTGAACATCGACCCGGTGTCGTCAAAGCCCATCTGCCCGACGAACTCGTCGTCGACCCGGTCACAGGCCAAGTAGAGCCCGTGGTATTGGCCGTTGAGGTAGAGCACGACCATGCGGGTGCGGGGGGCCAGGCGCTGCTCGCCGCGGTGCTCGGCGATGGCGGCCCAGACGTCAAAGGCGAGCTTCTGGCGCACGCCGCTGTTGTCATCGAAGGTGCTGGTCAAGATGAGCTTGTTGCGGCTGTCGCCCCAGCCGGGGATCTCGATCTCTTCTTCGTCAAAGTCGAGGGAGTACGACTGCTTGGGGTAGCTGACCGAGGACGCGCCGCGGATCTGCGCTTGCACCGGCAAGGCCACCCCGTTGACCGTCACGGTGGCCGCGCTCTCGTCCTCGGTCAGGCGGGGGGCGTCGAGGTGGATCACCAGCAGACCCCACTCCTCGGTATAGGTCAGGGGGTCGACCGGCCGGGCGTCCTCGGCCCGCACGCTGTCGGCCACCGACAGGCGCAGGCGCTCGGCGGCGGGCACCTGGCGGCCGGTGGGCGGGGCGCTGGCCCACAGCACGTCGACCTGCCCGGCGTCGGCCCCGTCGGTGGTCCACGACAGGCCCTCGATGGTCTGGGCGGCGCCGCTCGGCGCGCGCAGGGGCGAGAGGCGGGCCTCTTCGCGGCAGGACACCGCCACCTCGACCGCGTCGCCCTCGGTGAGGTAGCCGTCGCCGGCGTCGGTCTCGAAACCGCAGCCCGGCCAGGCCACCCGCTGGTCGGGGTCGTCGTCGGGGGCGGCCGCCAAGCCCTCGGGGCCGGGCGCGCCGGGCGTCGGGCGGTCGAAGAGGGCCCAGTCGGGGCCGCCGTCGGGCAGGCGGCCGGCCGAGACGCCCTCGGCCTGGGGTCCGAAGGCCACGAGGTCGGTCAGCGCGCCGTCGGGGGAGAAGAGCGCGACCAGCTCACCATCTTCGTTGAGGCGCAGGTCGAGGTGCTCAGGGCCGAGGCCGCGGTCGCCGCTGGCGAGCAAGAGCAGGGCCTCGCCGGGCCCCAAGAGGCCGTCGGGCAGGGGCACCGAGGCGGCGAGGCTGTCGGTGTCGCCGACCCGCCAGCCCGCCAGATCGACGTCCTCGTCGCCCACGTTGACGAGCTCGATCCAGTCGCTGAGGCTGCCGTCGGGCAGCGGCCAGGCCGGGTCGCCGGCCGCCACCAGCTCGTTGATCCGCAGGCCCGACGCCGCCGCGCCGCCGTCGGCGCCGCCGTCGGCTGCCCCGCCGTCGCCCGCGCCGCCCTCGCTGGTGCCGTCGGCGCCATCACCGCCGTCGTCGTCGATCACGCCGTCTTTGTCGGCGATGCTCGGGGCGCAGGCCGGCAGCGAGAGGAGCAGGCCGAGCAGGCCGAGGGCGGGCAGCGGGGCGCGGGCGGCGCGGGGGGTGGACATCGGTGAGCCTCCGTCGGGTCAGGCTACCACCGGCGGCGGCCGCTGCGGGGCCGCGGGCGGGCGCAGGGCCTCCGGGCTCTGCCGGGGGGCTCCCCGCGACCTCAGCGCAGAGGTAAGCTCAGCCAGATCGCTCCTTGGTCCAGCGGATCGGCGCGCTGGTCGACCGGGCGCGGGTCCAGCGCGCCGAGCAGGGCGCCGCCGTCGAGGCCGCCGGGCTCGACCAGCGGCAGGGCCGGGGCGCCGAGCAGGGCCGCGCCGTCCACCCGGGTCGGGCCAGCGGCCGTGCCGACGGAACCATCCAGCACCACGGGCGCCGTGCGCGCGTAGGCGGCGCGCAGCTCCGCGCCCAGCTGCGCCTTCTGGAACACGGTCGGCGCGTCGAGAGCGTTGAGAAGCAGCGCATCCTGGTGAACCTGCACGTGGACGCGGGCCTCCCCCAAGGTCTGGGCGGCCAGCCAGAGGTCGAGGGGCTCGACCCCGAGCGCCTTGGCGAGGCGGTCGACCGGCGCCTCTGCGCCAATGGCGAGCAGCAGGTGCATCAGGCGCCAGGCGAGCGGCGCGTGCAGGGCGAGCTGGATGGGGTCGATCACGAGGGCCCTCCGGGGCGCGCGGGGACGGGCGCGCGGGGACGGGGCGCGCCCGTCGGCTTAGCGGGTCGGGCGAAGGCGGCCGCGGCGCGCGCGGCCAGCCCGGTAGATGCGGAGGCGAAGATGACGACCAGCACGGTAGAGTGGGCGGTTCGGTACACGGTCGAGCTCGAAGACCCGGGCGCGCACCTGCTGCGGGTGCGGCTCGAGATCCCGCGCCCCGACCCGGCGGGCCAGGTTCTGCGCCTGCCGACCTGGATCCCCGGCAGCTACCTCATCCGCGAGTTCGCGCGGCACGTGCAGTGGCTGCGCGCCGCCGACGCCGCGGGCCCGCTCGCGGTGCGCCGCCTCGACAAGGCGGCCTGGGCGGTGGCCCCTGCCTCCGGCCCGATCACCGTCGAGCTGCAGGTCTGGGCCTACGACCTCAGCGTGCGGGCGGCCTTCTTCGACCACCAGCGCTGCTACTTCAACGGCACCAGCCTGCTGCCGGCGGTGGTCGGCCAAGAGCTGGCCCCCTGCGCGTTGCGCTTGCTGGCCCCCACCTTCGCGCCGGCTTGGCGGGTGGCGACCACCCTGCCGCGCACGGCGGGCGAGCGCCACGGCTTTGGTGACTTCCTCGCCGCTGACTACGATGAGCTGATCGATCATCCCGTCGAGGCCGCTGAGTTTGTGCTGCTCGAGTTCGAGGCGGCCGGGGTGCCCCACGAGGTGGCGCTGACCGGCGTCTTCGCGCTCGACGAAGAGCGCCTGATCGCAGACCTCACCGCCATCTGCGCGCACGAGATCGAGTTTTTCGGTCGCCCGGCCCCCATGGATCGCTACCTCTTCCAGGTCGCGGTGGTCGGTGACGGGTACGGCGGCCTCGAGCACCGCAGCTCGACCAGCCTGGTCTGTGGGCGCGACAGCCTGCCCACCCCGGGCATGAAGGGCACGCCCGAGGCCTACCGGGCCTTCCTCGGCCTGTGCAGCCACGAGTACTTCCACACCTGGAACGTCAAGCGCATCAAGCCGGCCGCGTTCCTGCCCTACGACCTCACCCGTGAGGCGCACACCGAGCTGCTGTGGGCATTTGAAGGGCTCACGTCCTACTATGACGACCTCATCCTGGTCCGCAGCGGGGTCATCGACGAGGCGAGCTACCTCGACCTGCTGGCCCGCACCCTGACCGGGGTGCTGCGCACGCCCGGCCGCAAGGTGCAGCCGGTGGTCGAGGCCAGTTTTGACGCCTGGACCCGCTACTACCGCCAAGACGAGAACAGCCCCAACGCGCTGATCAGCTACTACACCAAGGGGGCCTTGGTCGGGCTCACCCTCGACCTGCACCTGCGCGTGCACAGCGGCGGGGCGGTCAGCCTCGACGATCTGATGCTGCGCCTGTGGGAGCGCCACGGCCGCCCGCTGATCGGCGTGCCCGAAGACGGCGTCGAGGCCATCCTGCGCGAGCTCGGCGGCGAGGGGCTGCGGCCGCTGCTCGACCTCTGCCTGCGCAGCACCGACGAGCTGCCGCTTGAGCCCTTGCTGGCGGCGGTCGGGGTCGAGCTGCACGTGCGGCCCCAAGAGGGGGCTGACGACAAGGGCGGCAGCGCAGGCGGCGGGGCGTCCAAGGCCCCGACGGGTTGGCTCGGCGCCACCCTGACCGGCGACGGCAAGGTCAAGCACGCCCTGGTCGGCGGGCCGGCGGCGCGGGCCGGCCTGAGCGCCGGCGACCAGGTCATCGCGCTCGACGGCCTGCGCTGCGGCGGCGACATCAGCAAGCGCATCAGCAAGATGCAGCCCGGCGAGCGCTGCTCGGTGCACGCCTTCCGCCGCGACGAGCTGCTCGAGCTGCGGCTCGAGGTGGGCGCGCCGCCCGAGGACACGGCCTGGCTGCGGGTGGCGCCGGGCGCCGGTCCCGAGGTCGAGGCCCTGCGCGCCGCTTGGCTGCGCGGCCCGGTCGGCGCCGTCTGAGGCGGGCCCGGGCGGGCGCCTGCGCCCCTC
>JBJONS010000517.1:0-7429 GCA_046051725.1 Pseudomonadota bacterium
GGTCGCTGCGCGACCGGCGCTGCGCGCCGCCCGCCGGCCCGCCTGGCGCGCGCGAGGCGGGCGTCCAGCGGGTCATTCTCGCGGCTCTGAAGGGCGGTGCGCGCTACCCTGCGCCCCCGCCTGGAGCCGCCATGTCCACCGCCCCGCCGCCCCCCGCCGCCGACGCCCCGCTGGGCCCCTTCGCCGAGCTCGCCGCCGCCGCGCGCGCGGTCCGGCACCTCGACCAGCGCTTCTGGGCGCCCAACATCGTGTTCCTGCTCGACGGGGCGGCCTACTTCGGCATCCTCAACGTCCTGACCCTGCACCTCGACGGCACGCTCGGCCTCGGCGAGTCCCGCACCGGCCAGCTCGTCTCGTTCATGACGGCGCTGCTGACGCTGGCCATGGTCTTCTTGGGGCCGACGGTCGACAAGATCGGCGTGCGGCGCTCGATGACCTGGACCATCACCGCCTCGCTGCTCGGCCGGGCGCTGCTGGTGGCCGCGCCGGCGCTCGGCGGCGGGCTGCCGGTGGTCGTCGCCGGCCTCGCGCTGATGGCGGTCGGGGGCGGCGTGCTGCAGACCGCCGTCTACGCCGGCGTCAAGCAGGCCACCGATGAGCGCACGAGCGCGATGGGCTTCTCGCTCATCTACGCGCTGATGAACCTCGGCATCGTGCTCGAGTCCGCGGCGAGCAGCCCGGTGCGGGCCGCCTGGGGCACCACCGGGGTGCTCGCGATGTGCACCGGCCTGACCGCGGTCTACCTGCTGGTGCACCTCGTGGCCTTCCCCAAGGGCGCCGGCGAGCCCGTGCCGGCGCCGGTGGCGAAGCCTGGCGCGCCCGTGCTCACCTGGCGCGAGCACCCGCTGCTCGACCTGCGGTTCCTGTACTTCATTTTCATTCTGGTCGGGGTGCGCACGCTGTTCGCCCACCAGTGGCTGACCATGCCCGACTACGTCACGCGGGCCTTCCCCGAAGAGGTCGGCGCGCGTTTTGAGTGGATCAGCGGGCTCAACCCCTTGGTCATCGTCATTGGCACCCCCTTGGTCGCCGCGCTGACCCGGCGGGTCCCGGTGTTGACGATGATGATCTTGGGCACCGGGGTCTCGGCGCTGGCCACCCTGCTGCTGGTGCCGGGGCCGCAGCTCGGCATGCTGCTCGCCTACGTCGTCATCTTCAGCATCGGCGAGGCCCTGTGGAGCAGCCGCTTCTTGGAGTATGTGGCCGAGCTCGCCCCCGCCGAGAAGGTGGGGGTCTATATGGGCTTGGCCAACGTGCCCTGGTTCTTGGCCAAGTTCACCACGGGACTCTACAGCGGGGCGATGATCGCCGAGTTCGTGCCCAAGGGTGGGCCAGAGCGCAGCGGCACGATGTGGTTGGCCTACACGGCGATCGCGCTGAGCTCGCCGGTGGGCCTGCTGCTGGCCCGGCGCTGGCTGAGCGCGCCGCGCGCCGCGCGCTGAGCGCGCGCCCCGGGCCCCGTCGGGTCGGGCCCGGGGCGAGCGGCGATCAGGCCGCTGGCCCGCCAGCCCCGTAGTGCGCCACGGTCTTGTCGACCGTGCGCAGGAAGGCCTGGATCGAGGCGTCCAGCGCCGGCTCGGGGGTGTCCTCGATGCGCGTGTGAGAGACGCCAGGGCTGCTCTGGGCGAAGACCATCGCCGTCGGCATCAGCGGCACCATCTCGGCCGCGTCGTGCAGGGGGCCCGAGGGCAGCTCGGGCGCCCGGCCGACGACCTCGCGCACCGACTCGCGCACAAAACCGAGCAGGGTCGGGTCAAAGAGGCGCGGGGGGATGTCCCACACCCGGGTCCAGGTGACCTCGACGAGGTGCCGCTGGGCCGCGGCCTTCGACGCGGCCTGGGCCTCGGCGAACATCTGGGCGAGCACGCCGGCGTCCAGCGCCCGCATGTCGATGCTGATCTCGGTGGCGCCCGGCACCGCGGTGATGAAGTTCGGCTCGACCTTGACCACGCCGCATGTGGCCACCACCCGGGTCTTTGGCTCGGACCCCGAGCAGCGGGTCGAGATGTCGCGGCAGGCCAGGGCGAACTCGGCCGCGGCCAAGAAGGCGTCTTTGCGCAGGTGCAGGGGCGCGGCGCCCGAGTGCGCCGCCTGGCCGACGAAGCGCAGCATATGGCGCTCGACGCCCATCGTGCCGAGGACGACGCCCACCGGCTCGTTCAGCTCTTCGAGCACCGGGCCCTGCTCGATGTGCAGCTCGAGGTAGGCGGCGGGCTGCTGGGCCTGCAGCCAGGCGTGGGTCGCGCGCAGATCATCGAAAGTCACGCCGTTCTCGGCGAGGGCGTCGATCATGCGCACGCCGTTGCGGTCGACGAGGTGGCCGAGCTCGGCCTCGGGCTGCAGCGTGCCCGCAGACGCGCTCGAGCCGACGAGGCTGCGGCCGAAGCGCGCGCCCTCTTCATCGGCCCAGTCGACGACCTTCAGCGTCAGGGCCGGCGCGCCGCCCGCCGCCTTGGCCGCCCGCAGCACCTCGAGGCCGGCGAGCACGCCGAGGCAGCCGTCGAGCCAGCCGCCGCCGGGCACCGAGTCGAGGTGGCTGCCGATGATGAGGCAGCGCGGGCTCTGGCCCGGCACGGTGCCCCACATGTTCGCCGCGGGGTCGAGCTCGGGCTCGACGCCGATCTCGCGCAGCTTCTCGGCGAACCAGGCGCGGGTCTTGCGCCAGATGGGGCCCCAGGCCACGCGCTGGGCCCCCCGCTCGTCGGTGGTGAGGGCGGCGAGCTCGCGCAGATCAGCGATGACACGGGCAGATCGGGGGTCCATGGGCACCTTCTGTGGGCGGGGGCCACAGCGTACCACCACGTCGGCTCCGCTCGATGAAGATGGCTTCATGAACGCTGTTCCGGTCGTGCCACAGGCGCGGCGGGCCGGCGCGTGCCCCGCCCGCGCCCGCTTCGCGGCGGCAGGGGGCCGAGGGGCCGCGCAGCGGTCGCCCCGCCCCGGGGCGACGGAGCGGCGCAGCCGCGAACGCCCCGGCAGCACCCGGCCCGGCGCGTGCGCCGGGGCCGCCCAAGCCCCGTAGACCCTGGTGCTCAGGCGGTTCCGCCGAGCGCCGCGGCCGCCCGACCCAGGACCACCTCGAGGCCCTCGGCCGGCGCGCCGGTCAGCGCCTCGATGACGCCGCTGGCCGCGCCGTACTCCCCCGCGGCGGTGGCCGCGTCGAAGCTGGCGAAGATGGCCGCGACCGGAGCGGGGAGGCCGTGGGCCTCCATCCCGGCGGCGAGCCCGGCCACCGGCACCTGCTGCACCCGCACCGGCCGGCCGCTGATCCGAGCGGCCAGCGCGGCGATCTCGTCGACCGACCAGGCCCGCGCGCCGCTGATGTCGATGCGCTGCGCGCCGCCCGTGTCCCCGGCGAGCACCGCCGCCGCCGCCCGCGCGCAGTCGCTGCGGCTGACGTAGGCGACCTTGCCATCCCCGGCGGCTGAGTACAGCACGCCGCCGGCCACCGCGCCGGGCAGGCTGCCCAGCAGGTTCTCGGCGTAGAGGTTGTTGCGCAAGATGGTGTGCTGCAGGCCCGACGCGACGAGCGCCGCCTCGGTCTGGGCGTGATCGGGGGCCAGCAGGTTGATCTGCGAGCCGGCCTCGACCAGCGAGGTGTAGACGAGGTGGCCGACGCCGGCGGCCTTGGCGGCGGCGATGCCGCGCAGGTGCTGCTCGAGGCGCCGGCCCGGCCGGTCGAGGGCGTCGGTGCTGATGAGCAGGGCGCGGTCGACGCCGGCGAAGGCGGCGGCCTGGTCGTCCTGGTCGAGGTCGAGCGCGCGCACCTCGACCCCGCGGGCGGCCAGATCGGCGAGCTTGGAGGGGTCACGGGTGGCGGCGATGACGCGATCCTGGCCGCGGGCGAGGAGGAGCTCAACGACGTGGCGGCCAAGCTGGCCCGAGGCGCCGGTGACGAGGAGGGTGCGGGGCATGGGCTTCTCCGGGCGCCGGGGGTGGAGCCGGCGACACCCCCTCGCTATGCGCTGTGCCGTTGGTGGATTAGTCCGCCACTTCGGGATTGACTGTCGCATCTCTGGGACAATCCACCCCCGCCGGAGCCCCCGTGGATCTCAACCACCTCGCCGCCTTCGTCGCCGTCGCGCGCGAGGGCAGCTTCACCGCCGCCGCCGCCGCGCTGGGCCAGCCCAAGTCCACGGTGAGCCGCGCGGTCGCGTCCTTAGAGGCCGCGCTCGGCCAGCGCCTCGTGCTGCGCACCACACGCAGCGTCGGCCTGTCGACGGCCGGCGCGGCCCTGCTCGAGCGCGTCGCCGGCCCGATCCACGCCCTGCGCGCCGCCGCCGACGAGCTGCCGGGGGCCGACGGCGAGCCCGCCGGGCTGCTGCGCCTCACGACCACCGCCGACTTCGCCGAGGCCTTCCTGTCGGGGCTGGTGGCGCGCTACCTCGCGCGCTACCCGGCGGTCCGGGTCGAGCTGCGGCTGAGCGAGCGGGTCGTCGACGTGAACGCCGAGGGCGTCGATCTCGCGGTCCGCTTCGCCATGGGGCCGCTGGCCGACACCAGCCTGGTCTCGCGCCGCGTGGGTGACGCGCGCTTCGGCCTGTTCGCGGCCCCGGCCTGGGTGGCCCGGCGCGGCGCCCCGCGTCAGCTCGCCGAGCTGCGCGCTGACGACCTGGTCCTGCACCGGGGCGTGGCCGAGCGCCGCCCGCTCTTTGGGGCCGCCGGCGACCTGCCCCGCGACGCGCCCCCGCGGGTGCTGGTCGACGAGATGTCCTTCGTGCGGGGCGCTTTGGTGCAGGGGGTGGGCGTCGGCGTGCTCCCCACCTTCCTCGCCGCGCCCGAGGTCGAGGCCGGCCGCCTCGTGCCGGTGCTGCCCAAGCTCAGCAGCCCCGCCGGGTCGGTGGTCTTGCTGATGCCTGGCGGGCGCCAGCCCCTGCCCAAGGTCCGGGCGTTTGTGGATCTGTTCCTCGGCAGTTTTCGGGGGTGGTGAGCCTGTGGCTGCGGTCAGCCCCCCTGGGCGAGGGCCGGGGCCGCGCCGCAGCGCCACGCCCGCAGGCCCCCGACGTGCGCGCCCTCGGCGCAGCTCCAGCCACCGAGGCTGAGCCCGGCCGGCAGGCCCGCTTGCCGCGCCGCCCGCGGGGTCAGCAGCAGCAGCCCAGGGGCCCCGGCCGGCGCGTGGGCGGCGAGCGCGGCGGCGATCCCGGGGCGGTCCATCCGGCCCGAGGGGGTCAGCAAGACCACCGGGCCGCGTCGGCCTTCGGCGCGGAAGCCGCCGTGCCGCACGCGGATCTGAAGAGGAGGGGCCCCGGGCGGACGGCGGTGGAGCAGGGCCCAGCTGCCCGCCGCGCCCTGCCGCTCGCTGGCCACCGAGAGCGCCCAGCGCTCCACCCCCGCCGGCGCCAGGTCGTCCACCGCTGCGGCGAAGGCCACCGGACCGGGTCCCGCCCGCCATCCCCCCTGCGCAGCCGAGGTCTCGGGTGCCGCGCCGCGCATCACATGGGCCGCGCGGGCCGCGCCCACCTCGGGTCCGGCCAGCGCGCTCCACAGCAGCGCCGCGCCGAACAGCGGCCCGCCGGGCCCCGCCGCGCCGCCGCGCCCGCGGGCGCCGGCTCCCGCCGCGATCACCAGCAGCGCCCAGATCGACAGCACGACGGGGTGGCTCAGGCGGGGGTTGATGCGGTCCATCGCCACGGTGCTGGTGGCCCAGAGCAGCATGCCGGCCGCGCCGGCGACGTGCAGGGCCCCGAAGAGCAGCACCCGGCGGTCGGCCCCGGACCGCGCGAGGGCCAGCCCGCCGCCGAGCAGCGCCGCGCCCGCCAGCGGCAGCGCCGCGGGCGCCACGTCGAGGATGGCGTCCAGGTCGTCGAAGAGGAAGCCCACGTTCTCGGACAGGCTGAGCGTGGCCGGCCGGCGGGCGCCGGTCGCGTGGCCGGTCCGCAGGCGCTGGGCCCCGAGCCACAGGGCCAGGGGCAGGTGGGCCGCGGCGGCCCAGAGCGCCGGGCGCAGGCGGCGGGTCGCCAGCGCCACCACCAGCAGCGCGACCGGGGCCAGGGCGCCGGCATACCGGGTCATGCTCAGCGCGGCGGCGCCGAGGGCCGCCAGCGCCCAGGGTGCGGCGCGGGTGGGCGCGCGCAGGGCCGCCGCACCGGCGGCGAGGTGCAGGAGCAGCGCGGCCGCCGCGAGCCCCTCAGACCACGCGCAGAGGAAGACCCCCTGGACCGCCGGGGTGAAGGCCAGCGCCAGGGCGGCCGCGGGGGCCCCGACCGGCCCGAGCCCGGCGGCCCGCCCCAGCGCCACCGCCGACCCGAGGCCCACCGCGGCGGCGGCGCCGTTGATGAGGGCGGCCGCGTCGAGGGTGTCGACCGGCAGCGCGGCGCCCAAGAGCGCCAACAGCGCCGGGTAGAGTGGAGGCCACAGCGCGCTGATCTCGCCGCCGGCCCCCGCCAGGGCCGCCGCGTAGCGGGCGTAGCCGCCGCTGTCGCCCGTGGCGTGCGCGCCGACCCGGAGCAGGACCACGGCCAGCCCCAGCCCGAGGGCCGCGCTCGCCGCGGCGCTGATCCAGCCCGCGGTGCGGCCCGCGCTCATGGGACCACCAGCAGATCGTCCAGCGCGCCGCCCCGGGAGCGGTGGAGGGCGGTGAGCGCGAGGTGCGGCCCGCCGTGCGGGATCTCCACCTGCAGGGCGTCGGCCGCCTCGGCCACGGTCACCGTGACCTGGACCTGCCCCGCCTTCAGCTCGAGCGGCACCCGCTGCCCGCCGATCACCAGCGCGGCCCGATGGGCGGGCTTGCCGCCCACCCCGGTCGCGTCGAGCTGGACGGTGTCGCCGGCCGCGAGCGGGGTCTGCACCGCGACGGTGGACCCCGAGTAGACCCACCAGGTGGGGCCCGCCGAGGTCATCACCGGAAAGGCCGGGTCGAGGGTCACCGCCGCCGCGGCCGCCGGGCCCACCCAGCTGAGCGTGCGGGCGCTCATCGAGAAGCCGTCTGCGCAGGGGGCGCCCGCCGCCCGACGGGGCACCTGCGCGCCGTCGAGCGTCAAGATCAGCGGGCTGCGCCCCCGGAGCTGAACGCTGGCGAGGCCGTCGTCGGTCAGGGCGCCCATTCCGCCGGGCACCTTGGCCGTCCAGGCGCACGGGCCGCCGGCCTCGACGACCAGGGCGGTGCTGGGCGCCCGGTGCCGCACGCGCGCGGCGGACGGCAGCGGGGCCGGCGGGGCCAGCTCGGGGGGCGCGGCCTCCGGCTGCGGGGCCGAGAGGCCCGCGACCTCGGCGACCACGGCCGCGGTGGACGGAGCCCCGCGGTCACCCGTTGGGAGCATCGCCCGCGTCGCTTGGACCAAGGCGACGACCATGATGACCAGCGCGGCACCCTCGGCGCGCAGCCGCCACCGGGCCGACGACAGGGGGGAGACGGGCAGGGCCCAGCCGGCGGAGGCCCGGGCTGGCGCGGCGGCGGTGGAGGCAGAGGTGGTCGGGGCCCAAGCGCTCG
>JBJONS010000518.1:0-4396 GCA_046051725.1 Pseudomonadota bacterium
CGCTGCCGGTGGCGGAGAGGTTGATCTGGGTGCTGCGCACGGGGACCTGCCGACGGGGGGCGGGGGGAGCGACCCGGCTCAGGCGGCGCTGGTTGCGGCTGATCCGGTTCTGGATGCGGGCGACGCGGCGGGGGCCGGCGTAGCCGAAGCCATCGCCCTCAACGGCGCCCTCGTCGCCTTGCTCGGCCAGCGCGTGGCGGGCCTGGCGGCAGCGGCGCAGGCGCTTCCCGCCACGGCGGAAGCCCCGGGCGTTCATCATCGCGCGGCCGATCTCGAGCGCCTCGGCGTCGGCGTCGTCGCCCTCGAAGTCGTCCTCGCCCTCGAAGTCGTCGTCACCCTCGAAGTCGTCCTCGCCGAGGTAGGCCTCGCCGCCCTCGAACTCGTCATCGTCGGCCCCGGCAAAGGCGGGGACCAACATCATGCTTTCACGGCCCATGTGGAGGCCTCCTCTTGGTTGGGGGGAGCCGCGGATCAGCCGCGGCGGTGGGCGGCGGCGCGGCCGTTGGCGCGGAAGGCAGCCAGGGCCGGGTCATCCGGGACGATCTCGCGGACCTCGCCGACGCCTTGGATGGGGGTCATGGCGATGGCCGGCTGGTGGGCCGCGAACTGCTGGACCGCGGGCTGCTGGACCGCCGGCGGCGGTTGAACGGCGGCGGGCGGCTGCACCGCCGGCTGCGGCTCTGCCCCAGCACCACCCCGGCCCCAGCCCCACTTCTCGCGGACCGCGTCGCCGAAGCGGAAGGCGCTCTCGCTGGCCTCGGCCGAGGCGAGACCGTTCGCGGCGGCCATGTAGTGCTCGCCCCCGCCGTACTTGAGCCCCTTGTGGAGCCCTTTCGCGGTGAGCAAGAGCGTGGCGAGGCCGCGGACCACGCGCACCTTGTTGCGGTGCGCGCTCGGGGTCATGCCGACCACGGCAGAGCTGGCGGCGGCGCTGCCGACGGTGACGGCTGCGCCGATGGCCAGGCCTGCGGTGTGGCCGATGTTCTCTTTCATCGCCTCCTTGCTGATGAGCAGCTTGCTCAGCTTGCGCTCGGTGGCCTCGGCGATCTCTTTGGCGCTCGCCGGCTTGTCCTCCTTCTTGCCCTTCGACTGACCCTGGCGATTCAGGGCGTTCATCTCTCCGGCCATGCGGCCCTCCTGCGGTTGGTGTGGCGCGGTGGCCCGCGGAGGGCCTCGACACCCGCGCCTTCGCCCCGCCGGAGCCTGCGGCGGCAGGAAATCACTTCCCGACAGAGGTGCCTCCGCAGGGAAGCGCAGGTCTTCGAGCCGCATGCGCAAAGATCGGCCGCGATTGTTGGCGTTTGTGCTTCAGGGAAGCGAAATCGAGCGGTTCGGGCAGCTCGCACCGTTCGCTGAGAACGACGTGGGAAGCGGCAAACGACGAAGGGGCCCGCGACGCGCATCGCTAAGGCACTGTTCCCGGGCGGTTCCTTAAACCGGGCAAATTTACTTCCCGGGAGTGGTGCGGGCGCGACCCCGAGTGGGCGAAGGGACAGGGTGGGAGCGACCCTACCCATGCACCTGCCCATCGATGAGGCCTGCGCCTACCTGCGCAAGCACTGCAAGCAGGTCGCGTACCTGCGCGCGGTCGAGCGCCGAGGCGACCGAGAGACCGACCAGATCTCCCACATCACCAATGAGGTCGACGACCCCATCCTCGCGCTGCACACCGATGACGCGGTCGCGAAGGGAGCGGACGAGCGCGCCGACCAGCTCTGCGAGGCCCTGCGCGACCAGCTCGCGTCCTACTGTGACGTGCCTGAGCCTATCGTCGTCCGTATCCACATCTACGGGCCCAAGGGCCTGCGCCTCACCAGCTTCACCGTTCGCACCGGGGGGAGCCCGGAGAGCCGCGAGCCGCAGCACCTGTCTTGCGCACCCAGCCGCTTCGACACCATCGAGATGACCACGGTCGACGACGTGCTCACCCAGCGGGTCATGTGGACGATGAAGCTCGGCCACGACCACACGGCGACGGTCCACGCCAACTACCAGAAGATCTTCGACGTGGTCGAGAGGCTCCTGACCAAGTCCGCCGGCCTGATGGAGCAGCGGGCGACCCGCGCCGAGCGCCACGTGCTCGACGTGATGGACAAGCGCATCGCCGAGAAGCGCGTCGAGTTGGACCTGTCCGCCGATGACCGCAAGAAGGAGGGCGAGGTCGCGGTCAAAGAGAAGGCCATCGAGACCGCCGGCGGCGTCATCGAGAAGCTGCTCGGCGGCGTTCTGGGCTCGCTCGGCCTCGACACCGGCGCCATCGGACAGCTCAGCGGCCTGATGGGCGTGCTCGACGGTGACCCTGAGCTCAAGGCGATGATCAGCGACCCGGCAACGGTCAACGCCCTGAAGAACGCCGAGGTCCGCAACATCGTGAAGGGCATGTTCCACAACTTCAAGACCGGCACCCTCGACGCAGACGACGTCGCAGGGGCCACACCGGAGGCCTGATGCCCCCTCGCACCCCCACGCGTCCCCCAGCCGGCCCGGCCCGGCCAGCCCCGGCGCTCACCCCCCTGGCGCAGTCCAACGCGTGGCTCACGGCCCGGGCGCTGCATGGAAAAACGCTGCTTCCGGGAGAGAACTCGGCCGAGGCCTTCGACAAGGCTGCTGAGGCCTTCTGGCGGGGTGGGCAGGTCGAGCACACCTTCACCCAAGCCAACCTGCTGTTGCTCCGCATGGCCCAGGCGGAGGAGCACCACCTCGCCGAGCTGCACGCCACGGCCGCCCTGCGGCAGGACGTCGCGGGCCTCGCCGCGCAGCTCGCCGGCCTCCACAAGACCCTTGACGCGCTCGGCCGGCTGGCCAGCGGCGCGCGCCGCGACCTGGTCACCGCCTCGAACGAGGCCATCGAGCTGCTCGGCGCGATGGCGGACGCCTGGGACAGCCGACCCGAGGCAGGCCCTCGTGGGCGCCCCCTCGTCGACGGGGGCCAAGGCGAAGACGACGGCGATGGGGACGGAGATGACGCGCTCGTCGAGGTCGACAGCGCGGCCCCGCCGCGGCGGAGCAGCCGCGCCGACCGTCAGGCGCACGAAGAGCCGGGGGGCGAGGGCGACGAGCTCATTGAAGTGGACGAGAACGGCAACCCGGTTGAGGAGGGCCAAGCATGAACGCAGGCAAGATCATCCCCACAGCCGACGGGTCCACCGCCCAAACCATCCGGGTGCGCTTGACGGTGCCGCGCTTCTCGGGTCCGGCCCGCTTCGTCGTCAACGCCGTGCTGGGGCTGCACGACATCACGGCGCTGTTCGCCCGGGGTCGGGTCGGCGCGGTCAACAGCGACCAGCTCCACGACAGCTTCGACGTCGACCTCGAGCCCGACACCGGCGTCGGCGGCGAGACCAATGCCGGGCCCATCGAGCTGATGAACGACCGGGGCATGCTTCGCCTCTCGCTGCCAGGGAGCTGGGGCGGGATGCTGACCCGCTACGCCGAGCGCACCGACACCGTGACGATCAAGGGCAAGGCCGTCGCGCGTGGGTGGTTCCGGGCGATGCCGGGCGCGCAGGTGCAGATCCCCCTGCCCGCCTTCACCCCGGCCAGGCACATCGCGGTCGGCATCGCGCCTTGAAGGCCGGCCGCCCCGACCCGATGGGATAGCTCGCCATCGACTGGCACCGGTCCCCGCCCGAACCCCGTCCTTGCGGCCCGTCCTCCCCTGCGGAGGGCGGGCCGCTCGCGTTGGGGCCGCGGGATAGCCACAAGGCCACGCCCTCGCGGCGCAGCGAAGGAGCCCCATGTCCCCGACGGTCGAACACGAAGGCGTGATCGCGCTGTTTCGCTACCGCCCGCAGCTCGCGTTCGAGCTCATGCGCCGGGACGGCGGGCCGCTCGACGCAGCGGTCGCCGTGCTCGAGGCCGACGCCTCGCAGCTCGTCGCCACCGAAGCACGGGCTGACCTCGTGCTGGTCGCGGGCGAGGGCCCCGCGGCGCACGGGCTCGTCGTCGAGGTGCAGCGGGCAGTCGACGACGACAAGCGGTTCACCTGGCCGCTCTACGTCACCGCTCTGCGCGCCAGGCACCGCCACGGCTTTGCCCTGCTGGTCGTCACCCTCAGCGACCGCGTGTGCTCTTGGGCGCAGGCGCCGATCACGACGGGGCACCCAGGCTTTGACCTGGTGCCGGAGGTGGTGGGCCCCGACGACGTCCCGCGCGTCACCGACGACGCAGCCGCCGCGGCCCAGCCCGAGCTCGCGGTGCTCTCGGCCTTGACCCACCGCACCGATCCTGCCGTCGGGCGCGCCGCCTTCGCCGCCGCAGCCGGTCTGGACGCGGAGCGGTCCCGGCTCTATGCTGACCTCATCGTCACCGCGCTGGGCACGCTCGCCCCCAAGATCTTGGAGGACCTCATGGACCAGGGCTACACCTACCAGAGCGACTTTGCCAAGAAGTACGT
>JBJONS010000519.1:0-8323 GCA_046051725.1 Pseudomonadota bacterium
CGGCCGCGGCGTACAGGCCCTCTGCCCGCCCGAGCAGCGCGAGGCCGGCCTCGTCCACGGGTCCGAGCTCAGGCATCGGCGGCCTCCCGCGCGCGCTGCAGCAGCTGCACCTCGACCCCGCCGCGGGCCACGGCGGCGACAGAGGGGCGCAGGTTGATCCCGAGCAGCAGGGGGCCCGAGAGGCCGCGGGGCACGAGGCCCTCGGCGCCGAGGAAGAAGGTCTGGTCGCCCACCCGGCCGACCAGCGCCCCCGCCGGCGCGCCGGGCAGCGGGGCGCCGGGGCCGGCGGCCACCCCGTCGCCGTCGGGGTCGGCCGGCCAGGAGCGCGCGGTCTGCACGAGGCCCCAGGCGACGACGATCTGGTCGTGGTCGGGCAGGGCGGGCGGCGCGGCCACCCAGCCGGCGTCGGCGGGCACGCTCAGCCAGCCGATCGGCTGGGCGGGCCCGGGGAGCAGGCCCTGGGCCCCGGCGGGGTCGGCGCCCGGGTCGGCCGGCGCCGCGCCTGGGTCAGCCGGCGGAGCCGGCGCCGCCCACGGATCACCCTCGGGCACGAGCTGCGGGGGCGGCGGGCAGTCGGGGCACGGCGGACAGGTGTGGGGCGGAGGCGCGGCCGCGTCGGGCACCTCGGCCGCCCGGCGGCGGCGGTCCCCGGACCGTGAGGCGGCCAAGATGACGAGCACAGCGCCCACGAGGAGCAGCGACATGCCGGCCGCGCCGCCCCCACAGGCGGTGACGCAGAAGCCGACGACCCCGAGCACCAACCCGAGCAAGATCAACACGCCGGTGCCGATCACGCCCATCGCGACGTCGCCGGCGTCGGCCCCATCGGTCAACGCCGGCGGGGGCGCGGCGGTGGCCTGGGCAGCGAGCGCGTCGATCGGCACGCCGAGCGCCGCCGCCCGCTGCGGGTCGACGGCGAAGGTGCGCGCGAAGGCCTCGGGATCGGCGGCGAGGTGCGCGGCGAGCACCTCGGCCTTGCGCGCGCGGCGCAGCAGCCGGCGGGCGTGCGCGCGCAGCTGGCCGGGCCGGTCGTCGTCGAGCACGCCGGCCAGCGCCGCGTCCATCTGGGCCTTGCGCGAAGGGCGGGTCTGGGCGCCGCGCATGCCGATCCGCATCGCGCCCAACATCCCGCGCACGTGCCGCCCATCGGGGTCATCGGCGTCGCCCCCCGGCGCCAGCCAAGCCTCGACCGCGGCCGCGCCCACGCGGGCGCTGCGCCCGGTCGCGGCGAGCACCTCGCGCCAGAGCCGCTGCAGGGGCGGCTGGGCCTGCGTGCGCGTGTCGAGCAGCTCGATCTCTTTGACCACGTCGAGCGCGCCGATGCCGTCGCCGATCTGCCGCAGCGCGCCCCCGGCCGCGGCCGCGTCTTGGCCGAGCACACCCTCAAGGAAGGCCGCCGACTGCCGCGCCCACCGCGCCCGCAGCGCGTCGGCCAGCGCCGCCGCGCTCTCGCCAGCCACCCCCAGCGCCTCGGCCGGCAAGGCCGCGGCGGCGCCGAGCACCGGGGCCCCCGTCAAGATCGTCCGTCGGCTCAGGTCCACCGCCCACCTCCGCCTGCGAGGCTACCGCGGGGCGGGTCCGGGCTGCGCGCTGGCGGCCAGGGAAGCCAACGGCCCCTGATCTCGCGCAGGGCACGCCCGCCGCCCCCAGACCGCTGAGGGCCACCGCCCCATGCGCTCAGGCCGCGCCCTGCTCCACCGCGCGCCGCAGCAGCTGCACCTCGACCCCGCCCCGGGCCACCGCGGCGGCGGAGGGGCGCAGGTTGACCGCGAGCAGCAGCGGGCCCGAGAGGCCGCGGGGCACGAGGCCCTCGGCCCCGAGGAAGAAGGTCTGGTCGCCCACCCGGCCGACCAGGGCCCCGCTCGGCGCGCCAGGGAGGGGAGCGCCCGGGCCCGCCGCCACGCCATCGCCGTCGGCGTCGGCTGGCCAGGCCCGACCCGTCTGCACGAGGCCCCAGGCGACGACGATCTGATCATGGTCGGCCAAGGCCGGGGGCGCGGCCACCCAGCCGGCGTCGGCGGGCACGCTCACCCAGCCGACGGGCGCGGGCAGGCTGCGCAGCGCGCCCAGCGCGCCGCTCGGGGGCGCCACCGGCGGCGGGCAGGGCGGACAGGACGGGCAGGTGTGCTCCTCTGCCGCGGAGTCCGGCAGCTCGGCCCGGACCTTGGCGCGGGCCCGCAGGCCGCGGACGCCCACCACGCCGATGAAGACGAGCACTGCGCCGATCAAGAAGACCAGGATGCCCACCGCGCCCTCGCCGCACAGCGCCACGCAGAGCCCGGCCACCGCGACCAAAAACCCGAAGAAGGCGAAGATCCCCAGCGCGAGCATGCCGAGCGCCATGAGGGTGGAGTAGCCGCGGCCGCCGAGCGGATCCCGCTCGTCCCACTCCATGTTGTCGTCTTCCAGCGCCAGGGTGTCCGGGCCCAGGCCCATCGCCGCCGCCCGCGCCGGATCGAGGGTGAAGGTGCGCGCGAAGGCGTCGGGGTCGCTGGCGAGGTGCTGGGCGAGGGCCTCGGCCTTGCGGGTGCGGCGGGCAGAGCGCCGGGCGCTGGCCCGCAGGCGCCCCGGATCGGGGTCGTCGAGCGCCTCGGCGAGGCTGCGCTCCACCAGCTCTTTGCGCGAGGCGCGGGTGTTGGCGCTGCGCATGCCGATGCGCAGCGCGCCGAGCGTTCCCCGCACGTGCCGCCCGTCGGGGTCACCGGCGTCGCCGCCCGGCGCGAGCCAGGCCTCGATGGCCGTGGCGGTCAGCAGGCTGCAGCTGCCCACCGCCTCGATCAGCGCGCGCAGCAGCCGCTGCACCGGCCGCTGCACCTGCGTCGTGGCCGGCAGCAGCTCGATCTCCTTCACGACGTCGAGCGCGGCCACGCCCTCGCTGATGACCTGCAGCTCCGCCGGCGCCGCGCCGGGCTCTTGGCCCACCACGCCCTCGATGAAGGCCCGCGCCCCCTCGGCCCAGCGCGCGCGCAGGGCGTCGGCCAGCGCCACCGCGCCGCCGCCCGGCGCGCCGAGCGCCTCGGCCGGCAGCGCGGCCGCCGCCCCCAGCACCGGGGCCCCCGTCAAGATCGTCCGTCGGCTCAGGTCCACCGTCCACCTCCGCGGGCGAGGCTACCGCGGGGCGGGTCCAGCCCGCGCACCGGCGGGCGGGGAAGCGGACGGGGCCTGATCTCGCGCAGGCGCCCCTCAGCCCTCCGTCAGCACGAACTCCACCTCTTGTTTGGTGACGTGGGTGTCGCCCTTCTGGCCCTCGAGCCAGGTCAGGTCCGGCCCATCGAGCGGCGAGCTGTAGCTCCACAGCTCGAGCCGGTGCGGGCCCCGCCAGCGCAGGCTCGGGAAGCAGGTGTCGCCCCGGCTGTCGAGGTCGGCCACCCAAGTGACCTGCAGCGCGTCGGCGTCGACCCGCCAGAGGCTGCAGCGCTTGGGCCAGTTCCAGTAGTCGATTGCGTAGGTCAGCGACTGGGTGTTGGGGTCGAGCTCGGTCATGCCGAGGTCGAAGCGGCCGTCTTGGTCGTTGAGGTTGCGGCGGCCGACCAGCCAGATCTCGCCTTCGTGGGCGAAGACGAGCGGCGAGTCGTAGCGGCGCGGGTCGTGGGCGCAGTCCCAGTCCATGGGCGCGCCGGGCTGGGCCACGCAGACCTTCGAGCCAAAGCCGTCCGCGTCGCCGGCCTCGTTGCGGCCGATGGCGACGACCCGGCCTTCGCCGTCGACCGCGAGGTCGGTCTCGGACACCCCGCCGGAGAGCACGATGGGGTCGGCGCCCTGCCACGGCGCCCAGGCCCCGCCCGCGCCCTCGGTCAGCCACTGGACGGTGGTCGCGCCCTCGCCGGTGGCGAAGTCGTAGAGCACGCCCCCGCCGGTGTAGCCGATCATCATCGGCGCCCCGTCGAGCAGCCGGGTGCGCCAGGGGATGAAGGTGTCGCCGCCCACCCCGGCCGGGCTGCCCTCGAAGATGGGCCCGGGCGCCGACCAGGCCCCGTCGGCGCCGCGGCGGATGGCCTCGGTGCCTTGGGGCTCAAAAGCGAAGGGATCGTCGCCCAGCAGGGCGTAGTGAAGGGTGAGCACGCCGCCATGCGACAAGAAGCGGGGCTCGCGCAGGTCGGTGCCCAGCGCGAGGCTCTGCTCGAGGGTGAAGGTGGCCCCGTCGTCGTCGCTGCGGAGGATGTGCAGGACGGTGTCGGCGCTCGCGAAGTGGTCGGGCGCGGTGCGGAAGGCGAGGAAGAGCGCGCCCTCGTGCTCGACCACGTCGAGGTTGTTGTTGGCCGGCTGCAGCGGCAGGTCGGCGGGCAGGCCTGGACCGGGCACGACCGTGGTGGCCGGGCCGAGGGTGGGCGCCCAAGCCCCCGCCTTGCCCGCGCCCGTCGGCGCCCCACAGGCGGCCAGGGCGAGGACCGGGACCGCTGATCGGACGCGGGAGGCGGGAAGCGAGAGCAACGACCAGCGGCAGATCCAGGGGGGCATGAGACCTCCAGCACCGCGGAGGGTACCACCCGCGGAGCCAGCGGAGCCAGCGGAGCCAGCAGGGCCGACCCCGCGGCCGCCGCGCCGGTCAGCCCATCCAGGTGTTGACCTGGTGGTAGTGGACCAGCCGGCCGCCCTGGTCAAAGCGGAAGAGGACCTGCCCGTGCTGGGTGAACCGGCCCTCGGTCCGGTGGATGACATGGGCTTGGCCCCGGACCTCGAGGCCGTCGACGACGTGCGTGTCGAGCGTGTGGATGTGAAGCGGCCCGGCCTCCACGGCCCGGATGCCGGTGCGGACGGCCCACAGCGCCCCGAAGCCGGTCACGTCGAGCCGATACTCGGGGATGCTCATCCGGACGTGGGGGGCGCAGAGCGCGCCGTAGCCGGCGCGGTCACCGTACTCCCAGAGGGTCATCAGGGCGTTGGCGCGGGAGATGAGCTCGGCGGGGGTGGGCAGGGCGCAGCCGCGCCGCGCCTGGAGGGCAGGCACCGCGCGCCGCGCGGCCCAGGCGGCGAAGGGGGTCGCCTCCCGCCCGAGCACGCGCGCCACGTCGCCGCTCACCCCGGCGCACACGTTGTCGCGGATGAGCGCGTACAGCGCCTCAGACTGCGCGATGATGCCCTCGGGCACGCCATGGGTGACCATGGTCGCGCGGTGATCCGCCGGGCTCGGGTCGGTGAAGACCACAGGCCCGCCGAGGGCGGCGCTGAGCAGCCCGGCGATCTCGCCGTGGCTGAGCGCGGCCGGCCCGGTGAGCGTGTAGGCCTGCCCGGCGTGGGCCGCCGGATCGGCCAGAACCGCCGCGGCGACCTCGGCGATGTCGAGCACGTCGACGTAAGAGGCGCGCCCCTCGCCGGTCGGCAAGGGGATCACGCCCTGACCGAGGACGTTCTCGACCTCGTAGGTCAGGAAGTTCTCCATGTAGAAGTTCGGGCGCAGCAGGGTCGACCGCAGCCCGGCCGCCTCGAGCGCGAGCTCGACCTTTCGGTGGGCACCGGCCGGGTTGTACTCGGCGCCGATGACCGAGCTGAACACCACCGCCCCCACGCCCGCCGCGGCCATCGCCGCGATGAAGGGCGCGAGCAGCTGGTCGGCGTCGTCGCGGAAGCCGGGCGCGATGAGGAAGACACGGTCGACCCCATCCAGCGCGCCGACGAAGGTCTCGGGGCGCTCCAGATCCAGCGCGACCGCAGGCCATCCCGCGCCGACGCCCCCGCGCGCGCCGACCACAAAGGGCAGGCCCCGCCGGGCCGCCGCAGCGGCCACCGCACCACCCACCGTCCCCGAAGCACCCACGATCAACGCGCGCGTCGCCATCATCCAACCTCCGTCACTTGGGCCGACCACCAGATTCGGGGCCAATCGCCCCACCTCCCCTGTATGCACCGCCGCGGCATGCAACCAATGATGATGCTGCATGCGCTCATCGCTTTGGTGCATGATTCGAGGCCCGCCGCCGCCCGGGAGCCGCGATGAACGACCCCCACACGCCGAACCTGCTCCGCCTCGACGCCAACCTGCTGGTCACGCTCGACGTGCTGCTCGACGAGCGCAGCGTCTCGGGCGCCGCGCGGCGCCTGGGCCTCTCCCAGCCGGCGGTCAGCCACGCCCTGGCCCGGCTGCGCGCGCTCCTCGGGGACCCGCTGCTGGTCCGCAGCGGCGGCCGCATGACGCCGACCGCGCGGGCGCAGGCCCTCGCCGCGCCCCTGCGGTCCGGGCTCGCCCTGCTCGCGCAGGCCATCACCTCGCCGCCGACCTTCGATCCGGCCGCCGATGAGGCCCAGCTCCGCCTCGCGGTGCTCGACGTCTACGCCACCACCCTGGTGCCGCGCCTCGTCCACCGCGCGGCCACGGCGGGCCCGGGCCTGCGCCTCGACGTGTCGGCGCTCGACATGCGCCGACTGTGGGAGCAGCTGCGGGCCGGCGAGCTCGACGCGGCGGTGATCGGACCGTGGGCGCCCCCCGAGGACATCGAAGCCGAGATGCTCTTCGAAGAGCACCTGCGCGCGCTGGTCCGCGCCGACCACCCCCTGGTCGCCGCCGGGCGCGCGCCCACCGCGGCGGACTACTGCGCGTGGCCGCACGTGACCTTCCGCATCACCGGCCACGGCGCGCACCCCATCGACGCCGCGCTGGCCGAGAGCGGCCACGCGCGCCGGGTGCTCGCGCGGCTCACCCACTTCCAGTCCGCCGCCGAGGTCGCCCGCACCACCGATGCGGTGGTCAACCTCCCGTCATCGCTGGCCCTCGGCCTCGCGGCGCGCGATCCCGGGCTGGTGTCCTTCGCGATCCCCCTCCCCGCGCCGATCACCTACGCGGTGTCGATGGTCTGGCCGCGCACCCTCGACGCGGTCCCCGCCCAGCGCTGGTTTCGGGCGCAGGTCCGCGCCTGCGCCCGCGCGGTCCTCACCGCGGCGCCCCTCAGCCCCGCGCCCCGCCCAGCAGCGACAGCTGCGCCGTCTTCGGCCCAAAGCGCCGCAGATAGCCCTTGACCGGCAGCTTCTTGGCGGTGTTGTCCGAGCTCATGTAGCGCAAGGTGCCAAAAATCGGGCGCACGGGGCCCCAGGCCCGGTCAAAGCGCCCGAAGACCCAACTCACTCCGCTCACCGAGTTCGGATCGCGCCCATCGAGCGCGTACTTGTTGTTGAGGTGCAGCAGCAGCTCAAAGGCGGCGGCCGGCGACGCGGACCACTCGTAGACCTTTTTGCCCCACAGCATGCGCAGGTAGTTGTGCATGCGGCCGGTCTGGACCAGCTCGCGCTGGGCGGCGTTCCACAGCGCGTCGTGGGTCTCGGCGGCCTCGAGCTGGGCCCGCGTGTAGGTCACCGGCCGCGGATCGGCGAGGTGCTCGCCCATCGTGCGCAGGGCCCAGTCGGGCAGGGTGGAGAACTGGTCCCAGTCGGGCGCGTGGTGGGCGAAGTGTTGGCCCAGCTCGCGCCAGGTGATGAGCTCGTCGAGCAGGCCCTCGGCGCCCGGCGACGCGCCCCACCAGCCCTCGCGGCTGCCGGTCGGGGCCGAGAGGCGCGAAGGCGTCCAGCCCTCGGCGTCGAGCACGTCGAAGGCGACCTGCTGGGCGCTGATGTGGCCAAAGTGCAAGTACGGAGAGAGGCCCGTACCCCCGGGCAGGTCGGGCGCGTTGCGGTCCTCGTGGTAGCGGGCGACCCGGGCCTGGGCCTCGGCCCAGGCGGCTTGGGCCGCGCGCTCGCCCCCGCGCAGATCGACCACCCCGACGCTGTGATCGATGGGCAGTGCGCGAAGGGCCGCCGGGTCGCCGGCCAAGAGCGCCGGATCCGCGGCCGGCCACGCGGCGACCAGGCCGGCCGGGGGCTCGACCGGCGGCTGGCCGGGCAGTCCGTCGAGGGGCCGGGCGACCGGGCGCTCGAGCAGGTGCGGGGGGAGCACCTTGTGCAGGTGGCGCCGCAGGGCGTGGGCGGTGGCATAGGGACGGTCGGTGGCCGAGAGCGGCAGCAGGCCGATCCCGTCGACCAGCTCGAGGCGGCAGGGCAGGGCCCGGGCCGCCGCGGCGACCATGCGGGGCAAGAAGAAGACCGGGCTCTGGTCGCCGACGACCAGCGCGGCCTCGGCGGCCCAGGCCAGCAGCAGGCCGCGGCCCGCGCCAGGGGCCGGCTCGACATAGGCGTGGTAGCGCACCCCCGCCGCGTCGAAGGTGGCCTGCTGGTCGGCCATACCGTCGAGCACGAAGCGGTGGTGGCGGTCGCTGGCCCAGGCGTAGTCGACCCGCAGCGGCTCGAGCACCACCAGCGGCAGGCCGAGCTCGACCGCTCGAGACACCGCGTGCTGCAACGCAAAGTTGGATCGCGTCCGCCGGGCGGCGGTCATCCAATACACCACATAGCGGCCGCG
>JBJONS010000520.1:0-11646 GCA_046051725.1 Pseudomonadota bacterium
GCATCTGGATGCGCCCGACCGGGTCAGAGTCGGGGTAGCCCCGCACGGCGTCGGCCTGGGCGATGGCCGCGGCGTCGACGACCGGCTGCCGACCGTCCTGGGCGTGGGCGGGCGGCGCGCCGGCGCTGAGCGCGAGCGCGCAGGCGAGGGCGACGCGGCGGGCGACCACGAAGAAGGGGGCGGCTCGGTTCATCATCGTCGGACCTCGAGGGCAGGGGGCGCGGGCTCAGACCAGGCGCAGGTGACCCCGGCGGCGCCCGCCGCCGTCCGGGGCGCGGTCCTCCTCTTCATCCTCGGGCGCGTCGACCTGCTCGTCGTCGGGCTCGACCGGCTCAGGCGCCAGCGGGATGTAGGTGACGCGCAGGAAGGCGTCCCAGGGGAGCAAGCAGGTGTAGAGCGCGTCGAAGGACAGCACCACCTGGAGGCCCTGCGGCAGAAAACGCGGGTCGTGGTGGCGGTGGTAGGCCGCGTCGAGGCGCAGCGGCACATCCGCGGGGAAGCGGGCCAGCGTGTCGCGCGGGATGCCGCTGTTGCCGAGCTTGTCGGTCTGCAGGTGGATGAACATGTCGCAGCCGAGGCCGAAGCCCAGACGCAGCGCCTGCTCGGTGTGGTTGCCGAGAGGGTCGATCACCAGGGTGTTCTCGACCTCGCGCTTGCCGATGGCCCGCATCGCGGCCCGGCCGCGGGCGGCCGAGAGCTCTTCGGCCGGGGCCTCGTCTTCGGCGGGCTCGTCGTCGATCGGCGCGCCGGCCATGGCCGCGGCGTCGAGCTCGAGCGCTTTGCTCAGCCCGATGAGCTCGTCGACGGTCAGCGCCTCGCTGCCGGCCAGCACGTGCTTGAGGCGGGTGCGGTCGAGCCCGGCCGAGGCGGCGAGGGCGGCGGTGTTGAGGCCCTTCTTCTTGGCGGTCTCGCGCAGCAGGAGAAGGAGCGGTTCGGAGGGGCGGGGCGGCATTCCATCCTCGGGGCGGGGCGCGCAGCGGCAAGGGGGGCCGGCGAGGGCCGGGCCGCGCTCCCTAATGCCTGCGCGCGCCCTTGCCCCCATGCGCCCGGGCCGGTCGGGGCGCAGCGGGGGCAGCGGGGGCAGCGGGCCCGGCGCAGACCGCGGGCGAGGATGACGCCCTGCGGACCGCCTTGGCCTCGGCGGGCCTCACTTCGTCGGCGGGTGCCGGTGCGGGGGCGTGGGCTTCGGCGGCTTCGGGTTCGGCGGCGGGGAGCCCGGGTTCACGTCGACCTTGGACGCCTTGTACTCTTGGGTCGCGCTGCTCTTGATCTCGGTCGCCGAGCCCGAGGCGTAGACCGCGGTCTGGCCGGCCTTGTTGGAGACCGTCATGTCGGTCTCGAGCTTGAAGTCTTTGCACTTGATCGAGATGGTCTCTTTGGCCTCGACCACGGTGTTCTTCTCGCACACCATCGTGATCGTCTTCTTGCTCGCGTCGAGCGACTGGTAGATGGGCGCCGACTTGACGTCGAGCCGGGTGCCGGCCTTGGCGCCCACCTCGACCTTCTCAGCGCCGCTGGTGTCGTCGAAGATGACGAGGTGGCCCGAGCGCGACCAGAGCACGCGCTTGTCGTTGTTGCCGTCGTCGTTCTTGTAGGGCTCGGGCTTGTCTTCGCCGCCGTTGTAGACCGCGCCGAGCACGTAGGGGGTCATCGACCGGTAGGCGAAGCCGCAGAGGACCTCGGTGCCGATGTCGGGCAGGATGACGAGCCCGCGGCCGTTCCCGGTCATCGGGCTGGCCATGCGGCACCACGAGGACTCGACCCCGCCCTCGGCGTCCACGGGGAACTTGACCTTCACCCGGTGCATCTTGTCGGGGTCTTGGTTCTCGATGACAATGCCGACCACCACGCCGTTGATCATGACTCGCTCCCGGTTGCGCGGGGCAGGGGCAGCCCGCCGCCGCGGGCGGGCGCCGCCGGGCGCGCCCGCTGGGGTTCTCTCAGTTGATGGTCGTCATCGACGCTTTCAGCGTCAGCGAGCTGCCGCCGTTCACCGCGCAGCTCGTGCCGGTCTCGATCTTGGTCGAGGTGCCCGACTTCACGTTGATCGAGTTGCTGGCCTCGAGGATGAAGTCTTTGCACTTGAGCGAGATGGTCTCTTTGGACTCGATGATGATGTCTTTGCCCGAGTACACGGACAGGACCTTCTCTTTCGCGTCCCAGATGATGCGGATCTCTTCGTTGTGCAGCACGAGCTCGATGCGCTCGTCGCCCTGCTTGTCGTCGAAGGTCAGGCGGTGGCCCGAGCGCGACTGAAAGACGCGCAGGTCGTTGTTGCCGTCTTCGTTGGCGTAGGGGGGCGTGTCGACGCCGTTGTAGAGGCCGCCCATCACGATGGCGTGGTTGAAGTCGCCGTGGGCGAACGCGACCAGCACCTCGTCATCGACCTCGGGGATGGTCATCCAGCCGCGCTCTTTGCCGGCCATCGGCATCACGAGGCGCGCCCAGAAGCTCTCGGGCATGTCGGGCAGGGTGGGGAACTTGAGCTTGACGCGCCCGAGCTGATCGGGGTCTTTGTTGTCGATGACGATGGCCTCGACAAGGCCGGGCATCTGGCCCGAGACCGGGCGGCCTTGACGGTCGGTGACCTTGGGCACAGCAACCTCCGAAGTAGGGCGGGCGCGGCGGGGCCGCTGCGAGCGGTCGGCGCCCCCGGGGCGTGCTCCGGCTGTATCGCCTGGATCTCCCCCTGTCGCAGGCCGACGATACGCCGCGCCTGCTGCCCGGGTCAACGCGATGCGATGACACCGTGATGACAGTCAAAACGGCGCGCAGGACAGCGCTTTGGGTGAGGTCTCGCCGCCCTCACCGATCTTTGGTCGGGGGCAGCGTGAAGCCGTCGGGCCAGCGGGTGCCGGGACACGCGCGCGTCCGGCGCAGCTTGGCTTGGTCGAGCTGCGCGCCGCGCAGGTCGGCGTCGCAGAGGTCGGCGTCGCTGAGATCGGCGCCGGCGAGGTCGGCGTCGCGCAGGTCGGCGCCGGTCAGGTCGGCGCCCCGCAGGTCCGCGCGGGTCAGCCGGGCCCGCTGCAGGTTCAGCCCGACCAGCCGGGCGCCGGAGAGGTTGGCGTTGAGCAGCCGGACCTCTTCGAGCTTGACGTCGGTGAGGACGGCGTCGTGGAGGTCGGCCTCGTCAAGCACGCAGGCCGAGAGGTCGCCGCGGGTCATGCGGAGGCGGGCGGCCCGGGCCTCGCGCAGGTCACACGGGAAGCGCGGCGGGGGCTGGATGTCGACCATCACGGCGTCTTCGAGCTGCGCGAAGGGGCCGAGCGCGCCGGGCGGGGCGCCCTCGATCGGCCACTGGGTGCCCGTGGTGTACCAGGCGCCCGAGAAGTCGGCGCCGGACAGCCGGGCCGGCTCGAGCCCGTCGTGGAAGATCGCGTTGGCGAGGTTGGCCCCGCGGAGGTTCGCCTCGTCGAGCACCGCGCCCGACAGGTCGGCCTGCTGCAGGTTGGCCTCGTGCAGGTCAGCCCGGTCGAGCCGGGCCCCGCGCAGCGACGCGGCGCTGAGGTTGGCGTGCGAGAGGCCCGCCTCGCGGAGCTGGGCGCCATCGAAGCGGGCGCCGACGAACCACGCGCCCTCGAGCTCGACCCCGCTCAGATCGAAGGGAGAGAGGTCGGCCTTGGTGATCTTGAGGCCCGAGACGGCGTGCGCCCAGACCCGGCCGACCGAGGGGAAGCCGGCCACCGCTTGACCGAACAGCACGCCGGCCACGAAGACCACCGAGGGGACCAGGGCGTACTGGGCGAAGCGGAGGAGGCGGCGCCGGCGGACCTCGAGCATGTTGCGCTCCCACTCCTCGTTGAGGCGGCGGAGCGAGCGCTCGTAGAACTCCCGCTCGTCGCGGGACCGCAGCACCAGATCGGCGATGCAGCGGTGCACCTCGTCGATGTGCTGGGATGGCAGCAGGTCTGCGTCGGCCTGTCCCCCCTTGAGCCAGAGCGAGTAGCCTTGGTGGAAGAGCTGACGGGCCCGGTTGCGGGCCGAGCCTTCCTCGCCGTAGTTGCGGACCTGGGCGATGAGCGACTCGTGCGCGATGCGGTAGGTGCGCTCGTCGGGCCAGCGGCTGTCCAGGTAGCCGTGCACGACGCGCCAGCGGTCCTCGAGCGCGCGGAGGATGGCCACCCGGCGCTCAGGGTCGCTGGAGTGCGCCGCGAGCTCGCTCAGCGGCGTCGGTCGGCTGGTCGGCGAGCCCGGCAGGTGGGTCAGGTTCCGCAGCATCTCTTTGGCCACGCCCTGATCGGCCGCGTCGAGGCCAGAGATCGCCTCGTCGAGGACGCGCGAGAGGATCCCGCGGCTGCCCCCGAGGCGCTCGCGGTAGTGCTGGGCCCGGATCACGATCGGCTGTGGCGTGTCGCGCACGAAGTCCCACAGGCGGGCGCCGACGGCCTGGACCCGGGGGGCGACCTCGCCCATGTCATCGGCGATGAGGTCGTTCACGATCTCGTCAAGCAGGCCATCCTCGAAGGTGAACTGCGGGTAGTTCACCGGGAGGCCTGGCGCGCCCGGACCCTCGAGCGCGGCCCGCAGATCGGGCGCGTCCAGCGGGCGCAGGGGGAGGGTGCGGGAGATCTCGGCCATCGGCAGCGGGTGCAGCGCCCGCAGCGTGGCGCCCAGGTAGTCCTCGCGCACGCTCAACAGCACGCGCAGGCGCGGATCGGCGGCGGCCACCAGCGCGGCGACGCCGGCCTGGAAGTTGACCAGCTGGTCGTGGCTGCCCTCGGTGAAGATCTCTTCGAGCTGGTCAATGACGACGACGATGGGCTGCCCGGCGGCCGCCGAGAGCGCGTCGAGCAGGTCGGGCAGGCTGCGGGCGCTGGGCTCTTGGCCCGGCGCGCTGGCCCCGGTCGAGGGGTCGCGCTGGGCGTGGAGGCGCCGGCTGGCGGCCCGCGCCACCAGCTCGAGGGGCCCCGCGGTGCCGCGCACCCGGAGGATCTCGTGGCCGGTCTGCTCGAGCGCCGGCAGCACCCGCGCCATCAAGAAGCTGGTCTTGCCGACCCCGCTCGCGCCGGTGATCAGCACGAGGCTCGGGCGGCTCTTGTGCTCCCACGCGTCGAGGAAGCGCTGCAGGTCGTTGTCTCGACCGAAAAAGATGCTGCTGTACGCGGCGGTGAAGGGGTGGAGGAAGCGGAAGGGCTCGTCGGGCCGCGGCAGCGGCTCGGGCGTGAGCGGGGCCAGCGCCCGCTCAGCCTTGGCGTTGGGATCGGCGCTGCGCAGGGCCTCTTGCAGGCTCGACCAGTCTTGGAAGCGCGCCGAGGGGCTCTTCTCGAGCAGCCGCATGACCAGCTCGCAGAGCGGCAGGGGCAGCTCGGGCGCGACGCGGTGCAGGTGCGGCACCGCCTCATGCACGTGCTGGTGCATGAAGTCGCGCGAACCCGGACCGAGGAAGGGCGTGCGACCGGCCAGCATCTCGAACAGCAGCACGCCGAAGCTGTAGAGGTCGGTGCGGTGGTCGACCCCCCAGCTCAGGGCCTGCTCGGGGGCCATGTAGCGGGGCGTGCCCATCAAGGCGCCGGGGCGGGTCAGGCGGGGGGCGTCGGGCGTGCGACGGAGGAGCACTGGATCGGGGAGGGCCCCCGAGTCCTGCTCTTCTCTCGGATCATGGACCGGGAGCTGGGGTGCGCCCAGCACCTCATCGGGGAGGGTCCCCGCGTCCACGCGGGGGGTCGTGGCCTGCGCCCTGCCTGGATCAAAGGGCAGGCGCAGGTCGCCGCCGCGGGGGGTGTCGAGCAGGGTGGCGAGCCCGAAGTCGAGGACCTTGACGTGGTCGCCTTGGAGCAAAAAGATGTTCTCGGGCTTCAGATCGCGGTGCACGAGGCCCACGCCCTGGCCCGCGCCCATGCCCCGGGCGATCCCGCGGGCGATGGCCACCACGCTGGCGAGGTCCATGCGCCCGCGGCTGAGCCGGTCGGCGAGGGTCTCGCCCTCGAGCAGCTCCATCACGACGAAGCGCTCGCCCTCGTCGGTGACGCCGACGTCGAAGACGGTCACGACGTTGGGGTGCGACAGCAGGCAGGTGGTGCGGGCCTCGCGTTCAAATCGAGTCACCGCGCGCTGGTTTGCGGTGAGCTCTTCGCGCAGCAGCTTGATCGCCACGGGGCGGTCCAGCGCGGTCTGCCAGCCCTGGTAGACCTCGCCCACGCCGCCGCGGCCAATGCAGCGGCCCAGGCTGTAGCGCTCGGAGAGTCGTCGCATGGGGCGATGTTAGCCACGGGGGAGGGCGGCGGTGCGCCGCGGCCGGCGTCGGGCGCGGGAGCGCCCCTGGGCGCGGCGGGGTCGGAGGGCGGGGCCATGCGAGCAGCGGGGGGAGCGACGGCGCGGGTGGCGCGCGCGGCGGCGGCGCTCAGCCTCTGGGGCTGCGCGCCCGGGGCGCCGCGGCTGGAGCTCGCGCCGGGCCGCTGGGGCCTCGGGGCGGTGCCGGCGGTCGCGGTGGAGGGGCGCCCACAGCCGGCGGGCGTGGTGGGCCTGCTCGAGGTGGCGGCCGGTGACGCGGCGCCCCGGCTGACGCTGGCCGGCGGCGCGCTGAGCACCGGCGGCGCGGTGGAGGCGGCCGTGCTCGGCCCCGAGCCGGGGGAGGGATCCGAGGCCCGGTGGCTGCGCTTCCCCCTGCGCTTTGGGGTGGGCGAGGCGGAGGGGCTGCTGCGGATCGAGGGGGAGCGGGCGCGGCTGGTGCTCGGCTACCGCGCGGCCGAGCACGACCTCGACCTGCGCCTCGAGCCGGGCGGGGCGGCGGCGGGGGCCGCGCTGGGGGCGGCGCAGGCCGAGGCCGCCGCGGCGATCGACACCTGGGCGGCGGCCTGGGCGGGCGGGCGCCTGGGCCTGGTCGACGCCGCGGGCGCGCCGGCCGGGGACCTGACCTTCTTTGACGACGGCGCCGCGCTGGTCGATCTCTACGACCCGACCTGGAGCACCGGCGGGCCCAAGCCGGCGCTGCGGGCCGACGAGGGCGGCGAGATCTTGCTCACCGTGCCGGTCGAGCCGGCGCTCGAGGGCGAGAGCGCCCTTCTGCTCGTCAACCTCGCTCATCATGTGGTGGTGGTGCCGAGCGCGCCGACCCCCCAGGCCGAGGACCGCTGGCTCGCCCTGCAGCCCGGCGGCCCCACGCCCGAGGAGCGCGCCGCGCGCCACGCTGCGGCCACCGCTGCGGCGATCCGCGCCGAGGAGGCCTGGCTCGGCGAGGCGCTGCCCCGGCTCGCCGCGGCGGCCGAGAGCCCGATCGGCTGCCGGCCGCTGTCGGCGCTGGGCGAAGAGTGGGGGCTGATGCTGCGCGGCTACGAGGTCAGCTTCGGCGAGCAGGCCGGGCGCTGCGAGGCCCGGGTCGAGCCGCGGCCGCCCCAGCACGGGCGCCGCCTGCGCGGGCGGGCGCAGGCCGGCGGGCCCGCCGAGCTCCAGGCCGTCGGCGGGCCGGCGGTGGAGGCCGCGGGGCTGGTGGGGCCCGCCGCGGGTCGTTAGCCGCCGGGTCCGTGCTGCACGAAGAAGAGGTGGACCATGTCCGAGGCGAGCCGCCCCCGCTGGTTTGAGCAAGCCCCGCCCGAGCCCCGCGCCCGCGAGCGGCGCGAGGCCCCGGTCACCCAGCTGTGGGTGCGCTGCAGCGCGTGCAAGGCCGTGCTGTACAAAGACCAGCTCGCCGCATCGCACCAGGTCTGCCCCAAGTGCGGCCACCACATGCACATCACGGCGCGGGGGCGCCTCGAGCTGCTGGTCGACCCGGGCAGCTTTCAGCGCCACGACGCCGGGCTCGCGCCCCAGGACCCCCTGCAGTTCTCGGACAGCAAGCCCTACAGCGAGCGGCTGACGGCGGCCCAGGCCAAGACCGGCGAGCGCGACGCGTGGCTCGGCGGCTCGGCGAGCATTGATGGGATCGCCGTGCAGATCGGCACCTTCGACTTTGCCTTCCTCGGCGGCAGCATGGGCAGCGTGGTGGGCGAGTGCATCACGCGGCTGTTTGAGCGGGCGACGCGGCTGCGCCAGCCCGCCATCGTGATCAGCGCGTCGGGCGGGGCCCGCATGCAAGAGGGCGTGCTCTCGCTGATGCAGATGGCCCGGACCTGCGCGGCCCTGGCCCGCCTGCGCGAGCAGGCCGGGATGCCCTACATCTCGGTGCTCACGCACCCGACCACCGGCGGCGTCGCGGCGAGCTTCGCGATGCTCGGCGACCTCATCCTGGCCGAGCCCAACGCGCTCATCGGCTTCGCCGGCCCGCGGGTCATCGAGCAGACCATCGGCGAGGCGCTGCCCGAGGGCTTCCAGACCTCTGAGTACCTGCTGGGCCACGGCATGGTCGACGAGATCGTCCCCCGCGGCGACCTGCGCGCGGTGATCGGCCGGGCCCTGCACCTGCTGGTGGACCCGGCGTGATCCAGCACCCGCGGCTCGCCGCTCTGACCCGCTTTGGCGTGAGGCTCGGCCTTCAGCACATGCGGGCGCTGATGCGCCACCTCGGCCAGCCGCAGCTGCGCTACCCGACGCTCCACGTGGCGGGCACCAACGGCAAGGGCTCAGTGGTGCGGACCCTCGGCGCGATGCTGCGGGCCCAGGGCCTGCGGGTCGGCGAGTACGTCTCGCCGCACCTGCAGCGGGTCAACGAGCGGATCTGGGTCGACGGCGAGGAGATCAGCGACGCGGACCTCTCTGCCCTGCTCGAAGAGCTGGCGGTCGAGCGGGAGGCCTGGGCGGCCACCGGCCTGACCGAGGGCCTCTCGGCCGAGGCCGAGCTGACCTACTTCGAGATGATGACCGCGGCGGCCTTCGTGCACTTCGCGCGGGTCGGCGTCGACGTGGCGGTGATCGAGGTGGGCCTGGGCGGGCGGCTCGACGCCACCAACCTGCTCGACCCGGTGGTCTGTGGCATCACCAGCATCGGCTTCGATCACATGGAGCAGCTCGGGCACGACCTGCCGAGCATCGCGGCCGAGAAGGCCGGCATCATCCAGCCGGGCCGGCCGGTGGTGGTCGGACCGCTGCCGGCGGCGGCCCTGCGGACCATCCGCACCATCGCCGCAGACCGCGGCGCGCCGCTGTTGGCTCCCGACAGCGACTACCACGTTGATCTCGATCCAGACGGGGGGCTCCGCTACACCGGCGTCGAGTGGCAGCTCGGCGGTCTGCGCCTCGCGCTCGACGGCGAGCACCAGCGCGGCAACGCCGGCGTGGCCTTGGCGATGGCCGAGCGCCTGCCCCCACACCTGCGGCCGGGGGCCGACGCGGTGCGGGCGGGGCTCGCGGCGGTGCGCCACGCCGGCCGGCTCGAGTGGCTGGCCCCGGATGTGTTGGCCGACTGCGCCCACAACCAAGAGGGCGCGGCCCAGCTCGCCGCCTGCTTGCGGGCGCTGCCCGAGGACCGCCGGCCGCGGACCCTGCTGCTCGGCATGTCGGCCGACAAGGACGCGCGGGCCATCGTTGTGGCGCTGGCGCCGCTTTTCGACCGCATCTACACGACGCACTGCAGCCACCCGCGGGCGGCCTCGGCCGGTGAGCTGGCCGAGCAGCTGATGGACGTCGGCGTGCCGATCCTGCCGGCCGGCGCGGTTGAGGTCGCGCTGCCGCGGGTCCGGGCCGAGGGCCCCTGCGTGGTCGCCGGCAGCATCTTCCTGGTCGGCGCGGCGCGGGACCTGCTCGGGCTGCCCTGAGCAGGGGCGCTGGGCGGTCCCGCTCCGCGGGGACAGCGCGCTGGACGATGTGCACGGTGGCCGGTGCGTCGCCCTGCGGTGCACCGGCGATGGCCGCCCCGCCCGGCGCGTGCCGCGGGCGGGGCGGGCGCTCAGAGCTGACCGGTCGCCAGCTGCACGTCGATGAGCGCGAGATCGTGGTTCATGCGCTCTTGGAGGCCGGAGAGCTCGGCGCCGAGCAGGCCGAGCCGCGCGTCCTCGACCTCGAGCCAGGTGGCGGAGCCGGCGGTGAGCGCCGCCTCGGCGAGGCGCAGGTTCTCGCGGGCGAGGCTCAGCTCCTGCTCGGTGGACCGCAGGGCCTCGGCGGTGCGCTCCATGCGGACCCAGGCGGTGCGGACCTCTTGCTCGGCGCTCTGCGCTTGGCGGGCGCGGACGAGGCGGGCCTGGGCCAGCTTGCTCGCCTCTTCTTTGCCCTGCGCGATGCGCAGGCCGCCGTCCCACAGGGTCCAGTTGGCGCTGAAGACCAGCATCCACATGCCCTTCTCGGGCTGAAAGCCAAGGTTCTGGCTCCAGTTGTAGGTGAAGCGGGCGTCGACGGTCGGCAGCCACTCGCCGCGCTTGGCCACCTGGTAGCGCTCTTGGACGTAGATCCGCTCGCCCGCGGCCTTGAGGTCGGGGCGGGCGTCCATCGCGACGCGCAGCGCCTCATCGACGCTGGCGGCGACCGCCGCGGTGGGCGGCAGGCTGACCCCGCTGTCCTTCGGGAGGCCCGTGGTCTGGTGGAAGGCGAGCTCGGCCACGTCGACCTGCTCGTTGGCCCGCGCGAGGTCGCGCTTCGCCTGGGCGACCGCGAGGTCGGACTGGTAGCGGGCGCGGTCGGCCAGCGTGCCGGCGGCGATCTGGCGGCGGGTCAGCTCTTGGTGGTGCAGGGCGGTGGCCAGCGACTGCTCGCTGAGCGCCTTGGCGCGCCGGGCGGCGTAGAGCCCGTAGTAGGACCGCGCGACGCCGGCCCGCACCTGCTGGCGGATCCGGGCCTCGTCCTGCTCGGCGGCGCGGATCATGGCGTAGGCGCCCTTGAGCACGGGCAGGCTGCGCCCGTTGAACAGCGGCTGGATGAGGTTGGCGTTCCAGCCAAACGCCGCCTTTTGCTGAATGACGACCTTGCCGTCCGAGCCACCGCCGTCGTCCGAGGCGCCGGAGGTGTCGACCGGGCGGCCCTCGAGGGCGGCGATGGTGGCGTCGTACTCCTCTTGGGTGAGCTCGCCGCTGGCGAGCCGGCTGTCGAGGTTGGCCCGGTAGGCGCCCAGCGCGCCGCCGGTCCAGTTCAGCGCCGAGCCGGGGGTGACGGCCTCGGAGCCCGCCGCGCCCATGGCCAGCATGTCTTGGTAGGTCCAGCCAAAGCGGGTGTAGATGTCGGAGAAGGCGTCGTTGAGGAAACCAAAGCTGTCCCCCGGGTCAAACGCGATCTCGTACTGGTTGATCGTATAGGTCGCGCCCACGGTCGCTTTGGGCGAGACGAGCGCCCAGGCCTGGCCGCTGAGGGTCCGCAGCTGGGTGGTCTGCTCGCGGGCGAGCTGCAGGTCAATGTTGCTCTGCTCGGCCGAGGCCCAAGCCTGATCCAGGCTCACCTCGGCGGCCTCGGCGGGGCCGGCGGCGAGCACCGGCAGCGCGATGACCAGGGGCAGCAGCTTGGCGGGGCTCAGGCTCGCGCCCGGTGCGGCCGCCGCCTTCGCCTGCTTCCGCCTGGCCTGCCACTCATCGTAGTCGTTGAGGATGCTGTAGAAGGTCGGCACCATCACCAGGGTGAGGATGGTGGCGAAGCCGAGGCCGAAGATGACGGCGATGGCCATCGGGCCCCAGAACTCGGCGTTGCTGCCGCCGACCATCAGCTTCCACTCCCAGGGCAGCCAGGCGAAGTCGATGCTGACCGCCAGCGCCATCGGCACGAGGCCGAGCACGGTGGTGCCCGCGGTCAGCATGACCGGCCGGAAGCGAGTCATGCCTGCGCGGACCAGCGCGGTGCGCACAGGTACGCCCATGC
>JBJONS010000521.1:0-6686 GCA_046051725.1 Pseudomonadota bacterium
GGACCCGCCGCCGCAGGGCCCCGACGTGCCCACCCGCTGCTGGGACACGCCGACTGATCCGGGGCTCTCGACGATGCCCGAGGTGCCCCCGGTGCTGCAGCAGGAGGTCTCGACCATGGCGTCCACCGCTGGGAAGGTCTTGCGGGGCGAGCCCACCGGCACCATCTGCACCGCCGCGCTCTACTTTGACGCCGAGGGCGACGCCCAAGAGCTCGTGATCGAGGGCCCGCAGTGCCCAGAGGAGCTGCGCCAGCGCGCCTGCAGCCTGCTGCTGGACGCCGAGGCCGCGCCGAGGCCCGGCGCCTCGGCCCGCCGGCTGCGGCTGCAGCTCAAAAAATGACGCACCCCGGCTGCCGCTGGTGCAGCGCGGGTGGGCCTTCACGGGGGCGCCCCCAGGGCCCGGTCGCTCGCGGCGACACCGCGGGAGGGCCCGGGCAGAGCCGCGCCCGCCGGCATCAAGCCTCCGCCACCCCCAGCATCGGCAGCGTGACCGGGACCGTCGGCGGCACGCCGATCCACCGGCTGCGGTCGTCGCTCGTGCGGCCGCGCCGGCCCGCCCAGGCGCCGACCCCGCGGCCGGCGGCCGGGCCGTCGGCCCCGGTGACATCGGCGCGCAGCTCAGCGATGTCGTCGCCGCGCATGGCCCGGCACTGCACGCCGCGGATGGTCGGGTCGCCCGCGGCGCGCAGGGGCTGGACCAGGGCCATCGCATAGGCGGGCGGCTGCAGGGCGCCCGCGATGGCCCGCACCAGATCGTCCATCGAGAGGCCCTTGAGGCCGTCGGCGACCCAGACCGAGCCGCCGTCCTCAGCGAAGCGCACGATCTGAAAGGCGCCGCCCTGCCCGGCGAGCAGCGCGCCGAGGGTGAGCCCCAGCGCGCTGCGCGCGACCTCGTCGGCCGAGGCGAGGGGCGGGCCGGCGGGCGCAGCGTCCAGCTGGGCGCGCAGGCCGATGATCGCGGTGAGGTCGCGGGAGGTGGACATCGGTGCGCTCCAGTGGAAGCGAGGGGCGGACGAGGGGCGGGCGCGGGCCGCAGACGGCGACGCGGATGCTGCCACGCGGCGGCGCCGACCGCGCGTCGCGTGGGGCCGCGGCCCGTCGCGGCGGCCCTCGGCGCGCCGACGCCTGCGGTGGGCGGGGCGCCGCGCGGCGGGTCGACCGCCCGATTTGACCGCATGGGGGCGCATTTGTGATGCTCATGGCGCCACCGCCCCGGAGCCGCCCCGTGCCCCACGTCCCTCCGCACCGACCGCGCTGCCTCCGCGCCTCGCTCCGCGCGAGAGCGGCGACCTGCGCGCTGATCTTTGGCGCCGCCCTGCCCGCGACCGGCTGGGCCGCGCCAGCCGGCCCCGAGGCGGCGGCAGCGCCCGCGCCGGGCGCGCTGCCCCACGGGGCCGATCTCGGCGGGCGCGCGCCCCGCGGGGCCCAGTGGGACGCCTGGGGCGAGGCCCGCGGCCGTAGCGAGCACTTGAGCGCCTTCGGGCTCGATGATCGGGGCACCCCGCAGCCGACGGGCCAGTGGTTCGAGACCCGCCTGATCGCCGGCGGGCGCTTCCGCCCCGCCGACGGCCTGCGCCTCGAGCTCGAGCTCGAGGCCCTCAACGGCCGGATCGCCGGCGACGGCACCGATCTGGGCGCGGCGGCCACCGCCGACCCCTTCGCCTACCCCCGCGCGGCCGGGTTTTGGGACAGCCCCGAGCGCTGGGCCCAGGTCTTGCCCCGCAAGGCCATGATCGGCGTCGACCGGCCCACGTGGCGCGCGAGCCTCGGCGCCCAGACCTTCACCTGGGGCACCGGCATGTTGGCCAACGCCGGCGACGGCGACCCGGCCTTCGGCGACGCGCGCACGGGCTCGGTGGTCGCCCGCGCCGGGCTGGTCGCCACGCCCTGGCGGCAGCGCGAGGGCCGCGCGGCCCAAGGCCTCGGCTTCGTGCTGGCGACCGACGTGGTGCTGCGCGATGACAACGCGAGCTGGGCCGAGGGCGACCGGGTCTTTCAAGGCGTCGGCGGCCTGCGCTGGCGCCTGCGCCGGGCCGAGCTCGGCGCGCTGGCCGTGGTGCGCCGCCAAGCCGACCGCGAAGATCCGCTCCGCCCGGTCGACCCCGCGGCGGCCGACCCCGAGGGTGCGGGCACCACCGCCCGCGCCACCCCGCTGGACCTCTACGCCAAGGTGCAGGTGCTCGGCGCGCCCGACGGCCTGCAGCGCCTGGTCCTGGAGGGTGAGCTCGTGCACGTGCGGGGCTGGACCGACCGGCCCTACCTCGAAGAGACCGTGCCCGACGGGGCGCAGCTCCGCAGCCTCGGCGCGCTGCTCCGCGCGACCTACGAAGACGACCCGCTGCGCCTGACCGCCCGCGTCGAGGGCGGCTACGCCTCGGGCGACAACGACCCCCGGGACGCCGTGGTGCGCGGCTTCACGATGCACACCGATCACAACGTCGGCATCATCCTCTTCGAGCAGGCGCTGCCGCTGATCGGGGCGCGCGCCGCCGACCGGGTCGCCGACCCCGCGCTCATGGCCGTGCCGCCCTCGGGCCTGCGCTACACGATCCCCCAAGGTGGCGTCACCAACGCGATCTACGCCTTCCCCACGCTGCGCTGGCGGCCCTGGGTGCCGCTCGAGCTGCGCGCCGGCGCCGTGCTCGCGAAGGGCGCCGGGGACGTCATCGACGTCTACCACTCGGGGATCTCGGGCGGCTGGCCGGCCACGCCCGGCGGCGCGCTCATCGGCGACAGCGCGCCGGCCCGCGGCCTCGGCGTCGAGCTGGACGCCGCGATCCGCGCCGACCTCGCCCTGCCCGGCGCGACCCGCCTGCAGCTCGGCGTCGAGGGGGCGACCTGGCGTCCAGGCCCGGCCTTCGCCGGCGTCATCGACGATCCCGTGCACGCGCTGCGCCTCCGCGCCGCGCTCGGCTGGTGAGGCTCCCCATGCGACCGCGCACGATCTCCACCCTCCCCTTGCTCTTGCTCGCCAGCGCGCTCGTGGGCTGCGACCCCAGCGGCGACCGGCCCAAGGGCTGGGCCGCCGCCGAGGCGACCGGCGGCCCCCGGGTCCTGTGGGACGCCACCGCGGCCCCGCTGCCCGAGCTGCCCCTGCCCAACGACGCCGCGACCCGCCTCGACCCCACGACGGCCACCGGCCGGCGCCTCAACGTCAGCTTGCGGGCGACGACGGAATACGAGCGAGACGTCCGGGCCACCTTTGATCAGATGGACGGATTTGGGACCTTCGCGCCGATCATGGTCAGCTTCGACGCGCCCCTTGACTTGGATGATGTGTGGAATCGGCACAACCAAAACGATGACTACCGCGACGACGCGGTCATCTTGCTGAACGTGGACCCCGACTGCGCGCGTTTTGGCGAAGAGGTCGGCGTGGACCTCGGCGGCGGCCGCCACCCGGTCACCTTCTACAGCCGCAGCGCCCGCGTCCCCGACCCCGCCGCGCCCGGCGGCTACCGCCTCGAAGAGGGCGGGAACGCGCTCTACATCTTCGATCCGCAGGCCGACAGCCGCACCGTGCACTTCGAGCAGTGGAACGAGGACCGCAACGGCAACGGGCGCCTCGATGCGGGCGAGGACCACGATCTGGACGGCGTCTTGGACGTGGCCAACTTCCGCGACCCGGCGGCCTGCGACGGCCTCGACCCCTCGACCCTCGCCTTCGACCAGTGCGTCGCCGACAACATCCTGTCGTGGTACGACCGCACGTCGAACACGTTGATCTTGCGCCCGCTCTGGCCGATGGAAGAGCAGTGCACCCACGCGGTGCTGCTCACCAAGCGCCTGCACGGAGAGGACGGCCGGGCGGTGGAGTCGCCCTTCCCCGCCGTGCACGCCCGGGATCAAGAGGGGGCGCTGCGCGAGGCCGAGCCCTTCCTCGGGCGCCTCTCGCTGGCGGTCGACGACATCGCCTTCGCCTGGACCTTCACCACCGGCTCGCTGACCGCCCCCCTGCGCGCGGCGCGGGACGGCATCCACGGCCGGGGCCCCTTCGCGTCCTGGGCCGATGACTACCCGGCCAGCTCGCTGCGCTTCTGGACCCGGGCCGAGCTCGCGGCGGCCCTCGGGGCCGAGGCCGACCCCGCGGTGGCCGACGACCGGTTCTTGGACGGGGCCTGCGCCGGCGCGTTCTTCACGTGGTTCTGGAACGAGGGGCAGGGCGAGTGGGACGCCAACCTCTGCGCGATTGAGGCCGATATGTCGTCGATCGGCATGTTGACCTTCGGCACCTTCCGCGCGCCCAACCTGCTGGTCGACAAGGACGGCGCGGCGACCGCCGCCTACGCCCACGAGCAAGACGAGCGCTGGGACCTCGATCCGGTGGCCGGCACGGCGACCGTGGGCGCCGCCGAGATCCCATTTTGGTGCGCGCTGCCCATCGAGCGGCCCGAGTTGAGCTGCAGCGAGGGCAACCCCGAGGGCCAGCCCTGGTGCAAGCCCTTCCCCGTCGCGCTCTACCTGCACGGCTATGGCTCGAACCGCAACGAGCTGAGCCTGCACATGGGCCGGCACACCGCGATGGGCGTGGCGGCCTGCGCGATGGACATGCCCGGCCACGGCCTCAACCGCTGGCGGGTGGACCCGGCGGCCTCGAGCGCGCTGCTGCTCGCCCAGGGGCAGCTGAACCGCTACGGCATCCCCGAGTTCGCCGCGATGCTGACGCTCGGCCGCGACCGCGACCTGAACAACGACGGGCTGCCCGACGGCGGCGCGGACCAGTGGACCGCCGACGTGTTCCACACCCGGGACATGGTGCGCCAAGAGGCGCTGGAGCACATGCAGCTCGTGCGGATCCTCCGCAGCGTGGATGGGCGGGCCCGCAGCGAGGACGGCAGCGTGCTCGGCGACGTCGACGGCGACGGCGCGCCCGACTTGGGCGGCGTCGACAACACCATCGGCGCCTGGGGCATCAGCCTGGGCGGCATCGTCAGCGGTGTGTTGGCCGGGGCCGAGCCGGGCCTCGACGCGGTCTCGCCCAACGCAGGCGGCGCGGGCCTGACCGAGATCAGCGCCCGCTCGACCCAAGGTGGCGTGCCCGACGCTGTCTTGGGGCCGATGATCGGCCCCTTCGTCGCCGGCTGCATCCCGGTCGACGGCCACCAGGTGCCCCTGGCGCCCGGCGTCGAGGGCGGCGACTGCTTCGGCGGGCGGGGCCAGGCCGCGGGGCCCTTCCTCGGCGGAGAGCTGCGCCTCGCCCAGTTCGCCCACGACGCCGCGCGCATGCAGACCTGGGAGTTTGGTCGCCTGCCCGGCGTGGCCGCCGGCGACGCGCTTGAGTTGGTCAACCTCGACAACGGCGAGCGCAAGACGGGCGTGGTCGGGCCGCGGGGATATTTTCGGCTCTCGGTGCCGTCCGACGCGCTGGACGCCATCGAGAAGCGGGTCGCGCTGGGCATGGGCGACGCCCAGACCACGGCGGTGGCGACAGACCCCACGCTGCTCGGCGACCGCCTGCGCCTGACGATCCGGGACGGTCAGACCGGCGCGGTCAAGCACACCGTGGACCGCTTCTTGACCGACCTGACCTTCCAAGGGGTGACCTACCCCGCGGGGTCGCCGCTGGTGGCCTTGCAACGGGGGCTCGGCTTCGACCGCAACACGCGCGAGATCCGCCGGTTTACGACCATCGCGCAGCACGCCATCGCGCCGGCGGACCCGGGCACCTGGGCCCCCTACCTGCGCGAGACCCCGCCCGACCGCAGCCGCGAGCCGATGGCCCGCGAAGGCGGCGCACGGGCCCTGTTCATGCCCACGGCGGGCGACACGACCGTGCCCACGCATACGGGCATCGCGCATGCACGGGCCGCGGGCCTGTTGGGCTCGTGGGCCCGCGACCCCGACCGCTATGGCCCCGAGGTGGGCTGGCGGCAGCTGCACGCCGTGGATGCGCGGTACGGCATGAGCATCGAGCGCTGGCTGGTGGCCACCCACGTGGTCGAGGGCGACGCGCGGCTCGAGCGCTTCCCCGACAACCCGCTCGTGCAGGCGGTGATCTACGACCCCGACGACCTCTCGGACGGCGAGGCGGTCTTCTCGTGCGGCCCCGACGACTGGTCGGCGCTCATCGGAGAGAACAACTGCGGCGAGCTGGAGGGCCAAGACGTCACCTTCCCCGTGCCGCGCCCGCCCGCCGGCGAGGCGCTGCGGGCCGACTGGCCCCGGGCTGCGGGCGGGGTCGACGCGTTTCGGGTGCCGGTGCTGCGGCCCGGCGGCCAGCACGGCATCTACAACGCCCAGCCCTTCCGCGCTTTTGACGCCGACGCCTACAGCGTGAACCTCACCGCCCGCTTCTTGGCCACCCGCGGCCAGGTCGCCGGGCACGAGGCCGGCTGCGACTGCTCGGCGGCGGGCCTGCCCGGCTTCACCTACAACGGCGCGGCCGACACGCCGTCCTTCGAAGATGGCTGCCAGGTCGATGATCTGCGCGTCTGCGACGCCGACTGCGCGGCGGCGTGGGGCTTGTGGCTGCCCGAGGTCGCGGCCTGCGTGGTGGACTGAGGCGCGCCCCCGCTGGGTCCGGCGCCCCAGCCGGCCGCCGCGCTGCGGGCGGGCGGACACGGCCCACGCCCGCGGAGGAGCCCCTCAGCCCGCGGATCCTGCGCGGCCGCGCCCCCCGCGACGCCGGCGCGGGCGCCTCGCCCGGCGCAGCGGCGGCGGCGCGCCCACCCCGCCGGGCCGCCGGG